>MVDB01000132.1 GCA_002050025.1 Desulfobacteraceae bacterium 4484_190.2 | reverse complement strand
CATAACCGAGCATTTCGCCTTGAAACAGCGAAAGGGAATTGTGATCCCCTGGGAGCAGTCTCGAAAACGGGCCAGCGAAGGAATCGACCGATTCCGGGTTTTGGGGAAACCTTCATCGAAAGTAGAGTCCCTGTCTGGTGGAAATCAGCAGCGTCTTCTCCTGGCACTGATGCCAGTAGATCCACTTATACTTCTACTGGAGTACCCCACAAGAGGGCTCGATGTTGAATCGGCCCGATGGGTATGGGAACAATTGATTGAGTATACTGCCAGTGGTACAAGCATCCTGTTTTCCTCTGCTGAACTTGATGAAATTCTTCAGGTTTCTAATCGGATCCTTGTATTTTACAACGGGGCAGTGGTCAAGGATGTCAAAACCTGTGACACTACATTGAGTGAACTTGGGCAGGCCATAGCAGGAAAAATATATTAATGACCCCACTCGCAAACAGGATGCAAAACCTAAAAGAATCTGTTGGCGAGACTTTGTTCCTTCTCTCGGGAGTCCTTTGTCTCACCTTCCTTTTGCTGCTGGTTGCGGGGGCCCCTCCGTTCGCCGCTTTCTATCACCTCTTTATTGGAGCCCTCGGTTCCTGGAGCAAATTCACCCAAGTCCTGATGGCCTGGATTCCACTCACCCTGTGTGCGTGCGGGCTCGTTTTCACATTCCGTGTCGGGCTGTGGAACATCGGCGTGGAGGGTCAGATGGTGGCTGGGGCTGTTTCTGCCACAGCAGTCCTGCGCATTGGCGCTGAAAGCGGAATGCCAGGCGTCTTTCTTGTTCTTGCTTTTTTTGGGGGGATGCTGGGTGGAGGCCTCTGGGCGGTTATTGCCGGTTTCCTTCGGACCAGGTTCGAGGTCAACGAAATTTTTGCAGGATTAGGGCTTAACTTTGTGGCATTGGGGGTCACACTCTGGCTTATTTTTGGACCGTGGAAGCGTCCCGGTGTTGCCTCCATGAGCGGCACCGAAGTGTTCCCTCCGTCTATGTGGCTCCCTACACTTCCTTCACTGCGACTTTCGCCCATTGGTCTTGCTCTGGCAATAGCTGCCCTGGTTGGGACGGGCTGGGTCCTGACACGCACGCGATTAGGGCTTGCTCTTAAAGGAATCGGAAACAACCCTAAAGCATCTTATCTCCATGGACTTAAGACAACCCGATTTATGCTATACGCAATGGGACTGGCTGGCGGGTGTGCAGGGCTGGCAGGCACCTTTCAGGTAACTGGCGTTTATCACCGTCTAATCCCCGCTATTTCCAGCAACTACGGATACCTGGCACTCCTTGTGGTAATGCTTGCTAACTATAAGGTCTGGGGAACGCCAGGCATTGCTTTTTTCTTTGCCTGCCTCAATATAGGCAGCATCCAACTCCCCATGATGCTGCATCTCGACTCATCATTGAGCGGGATTATCCAGGGAACTTTGGTGCTTGCGGTTCTTTTAATGCAGGTATGGCGAAAACGACGACAGACTGATAACTATTGAAATATCTTTATGGATAATCTGAACATCACCATCTTGCTGGCTTCCATTGTGGCTGGGGCTGCCCCAATTGTTCTTGCTGCTGTCGGAGAAACTGTCACGGAAAAATCCGGGGTAATCAATCTCTCCTTAGACGGTTCTATCCTTTTGAGCGCTATGGTTGCCTTTGCGGTCGCATATCAGAGCCACAATCTTGTACTGGGTTTTATGGCGGGTGCAGCGGCAGGTGGACTTGTGGCCGCGATAGTGGGCGTTTTTAGCGTTTACCTGGGCCAGTCACAGGTAGCAGTGGGATTTGTCCTGACACTCACTGCCAGGGATCTGGCTTATTTTTTCGGAAACCCTTATGCCCGACTTTACGGCCCCATGGTAAGCCCATGGCCTATTCCGTTTCTCCATAAAATTCCCCTGTTAGGGCCGATTTTTTTCCAGCACAGTACACCAGTATATATTAGCGTCCTTGTGATCGGAGTGTGCTGGTGGTACCTTTACCGGACTCCCAGCGGGCTTTGCCTGAGGGCTGTAGGTGAACACCCTCAAGCCGCTTATGCCAGGGGCATCAATACGCGTAGAATCCAGATGTGGCATACTATCGCAGGTGGCCTGCTGGTAGGTCTGGCAGGGGCCACCTTTGCCTTATGCACCAAACCTGGATGGGGCCGACCTCAGGGGGCAGAGGGAACCGGATGGATTGCCCTTGCCATCGTCATTTTCGGTGGGTGGCACCCGGTGAAGGCCGCTTTGGGCGCTTACCTGTTTGCCTTCCTCCAGGTAATGGGCATTCATTTCCAGAGGTGGTGGCCATCTGTACCGTCCCAGGTATTTCAGGTTGCACCGTTTCCTCTAATGATCCTTGCACTTGTATTAGTGAACGTGGCCCAACAGGGACGCGGCTATACCAAAGGCAAAGCGACGTCAGTGCTTGGCCGCATTGTGAACCTGTTGAGCGGCGCTGCACCGGCGGCCTTGGGTAGATCGTTTCGTCCTGAATAATGCTGTAAAGCTTTTTACGATACCAGAACTTAGAGGTTTCGCCTCAATTGGAAAGTTGGAATGCTGGAATAAATGGGTTTTGGGCCTCCGGCTCGGAGAGGATTTGACGGAATGGGTTATTGGGAAAATTAAGTTGACAAACCATAAGAGAAATGAAAAATTCGGATCTAATCCATTCGGTAAAATACGAATTTATCCCGCTTTAGCGTGACTAAAGATGGGATATACGACATTCCATTGTTCCACCATTCCATTATTCCATGTGTGAGGTAAGATTACCAAGCCTCAGTAATGGCCTATAATATCAATAAGTTGTAGGAATTACTGGACGTTCAACTATAATATTATCCATGATTACATTTGAAACCATGTCTAATTACAAAGAACCAATGTTATGATACCCTATCCCAAGATAAATCCGAATATTATTGAGATCGGTCCGTTCAAACTCCGATGGTATGGACTAATGTACGTACTGGGCTTTCTCGCCTCCTACTTCCTTATCAAAATACAGCCACGCGCTCGCCGTCTCGGTCTACAAGGAAGACTGCTTCAGGATTTAATTTTCTATTGTGCCATTGGCCTTATAATAGGCGCTCGGCTCGGGTACGTGCTTTTCTATCAGTTTCCCGATTTCGAATACTACCTGGCACACCCACTGGAGATCATTGCTGTCTGGCATGGTGGCATGTCTTTTCATGGGGGGCTCATTGGAGCTGTGCTTGCGGGTATCCTGTTTTGCCGTACACGTCAGCTGCCGTTTTGGGAGGTGGCAGACACGGTCATTGTGACTGCTCCCATTGCCCTCGGCCTGGGAAGGCTGGGGAATTTTATAAATGGTGAACTCTACGGTCGGCCCAGTTCTGTTCCCTGGGCTATGGTCTTTCCCACGGGAGGTCCGCTACCCCGGCACCCTTCCCAGCTTTATGAAGCAGGCCTTGAAGGCGTGTTGCTATTTATCATCCTCTGGGGACTCAAGGGGATGCGACTTCGCCCGGGAGCCATGGTTTGCCTGTTTTTTGCCGGTTATGGTATACTTCGTTTCCTGGTAGAATTTTTCCGCCAACCTGATCCGCAGATCGGTCTTTTGTGGGGTATATTCTCCATGGGCCAGATGCTTTGCCTGGCCATGATCCTTGCGGCTGTCATTCTCTGGCTGTTTTTAAAAGAAAAATAACTGATTGCTGGTTAAAAGGGCCTGGATTTTTTACAAGAAGACGTAACATCTCAATAGGTCCAGGTGGAGTTTATCCGTGAGGATTTTATAAAAGGCTTACGCCTAAACTCCTAAAGTGAATACAGCTATTGTAATTCAATCAAGGCATTAATCCGGTTGTGAATGCCTGCACTTATTGAGAACTTAAAGGCATGACAAGTATGGAAAATTACACAAAAGTTGCTATTCTCGAAAACAATATTGAAGCCCAGTTATTGGATTCGATTCTCACTGAAAGGAAGATCCCTCATCTCATGAGATCCTACCATGACACAGCTTATGACGGCCTCTACCAGGCGCAAAAAGGATGGGGTTATGTGGGTGCTCCAAAGCCCTACCGAAAAGAAATAATGGACATTATCTCTCACCTGAGAAAAGAGGCGAACAAGCCTGCTGATCTATCCTGATTTGGTCTTAAAAACACCTATGCTGAAGCCGAGAATCTCACAAAGAGCCATATTTTATGCCTAACCTTTCGACTGGTACTCCATCCTTAAGTCCGCCCCACACTCTGGCCTGGAAGATGGGGCTGGCTACTGTATGCCGTCTTGTCTTGAATACTGCCCGACGTTTTGCCTATCCTTTTGCACCTGTTCTGAGTCGGGGGCTGGAGGTGCCCCTTACTGCGATTACCTCTTTAATTGCAGTTAATCAGGCTACGTCCATAATTGGCATGTTTTTTGGGCCGGTATCAGATCTTTTGGGCTATCGGTTGATGATGTTGGCCGGTTTGGGAATGCTGGCTGCAGGTATGTTCGCAGGAGGCTTTTTGCCTTTTTACGGCGTTATCCTGGTATCATTTTTTTTGGCAGGGCTGGGCAAAAGTGTTTTTGATCCGGCTATTCAAGCGTATGTAAGTGAACGGGTACCCTACAACAGGCGAGGGCTGGCCATTGGGTTCCTTGAGTTTAGCTGGG
Source organism: Desulfobacteraceae bacterium 4484_190.2 (assembly GCA_002050025.1). GTDB lineage: Bacteria > Desulfobacterota > DSM-4660 > Desulfatiglandales > Desulfatiglandaceae > 4484-190-2. Next base: position 1,221 of record MVDB01000132.1, on the reverse strand, counting down.
CAGGCAGTACACTTATAGGAATCCCCCTGCTTGGTCTTCTCATTGACCGATTGGGCTGGCGAGCGCCCTTTTTTACCCTGGGAGGATTGGGCCTATTGGGTATTGTAGCTTTGATAATTTTGTTCCCCGATGATGGAAAAGAGATTGGTACACGTAATATTTCAATCGGTTTTTGGAAGAATTGGCAACAGTTGGGAAAAGAGCGGGCTGCCTTAGGGGCAATTGGCTTTTCTTTTTTTGTCAGTGTTGCCAACGATAACCTTTTTGTTGTGTATGGGGCATGGCTTGAAGAAGCGTTCGGCCTTAATATTGTCGCCCTGGGTCTGTGGACGAGTGCTATTGGGATGGCCGAATTATCAGGCGAATCCTTAACGGCTGTCCTGGCGGATCGATTTGGACTAAAGCGCTCTGTAATCCTTGGCTTGTCACTGTGCTCAATGAGCTATTGGCTGTTACCCGTACTTGGGCGAGGCCTGGCTCCGGCCTTTGGAGGCCTTTTTTTGATTTTTTTGACCTTTGAATTCACTATTGTCAGCTTCTTGTCGATTTGTACAGAGTTATTGCCTGGCTCGCGTGCAACAATGATGTCAGGTTTTTTAGCGGCGGCAGGTTTAGGCAGGATCGTTGGCGCCCTGATAGGAGGACCGGTTTGGCTGGCAGGCGGAATACTTGCAACCGGCCTTATTTCGGCCACAATCAGTGGTTTGGCCCTGGTTTCATTGGTGTGGGGGCTTAAGGGCTGGCGATGGCGGTAAAAAAAAGCCAACAACCACTTCTTTTAAAAGGTGGTTGCTGGCTAAATTGTTAGGTAAAAACCATCACTGCGCAGGGATATAAGGTATCTCTTCACCCCACCACCCTTGACTCTGGGATGCATTTGCTGTTTCTGCTGTTGGATTTTTATAACCAGTCATACTGAAGTTCATATGATCCCAATTCTTGTACATAGTGCTGTGCTGCCAGAACTCAGATTTGCTAGCTCCACCGCAACCCGCAAGAAACAAACCAAGTAATAACAATAATCCTAATTTTTTCATCTTTTTTACCTCCCTTTGTTGTGTGTTCGAAATTAAGTGAAATGATTGATTAGAATATTTTTCCCCCGCTCCTTCTTTCCCTTATTTCACCTTTCCTGATTTTCCATGGGCCTTTATTTTTTACTTAAACCCCATAACCATGCAGGCATACTTCCCCCCCGTGAAAGAATGAGCAAAACTAATT
>MVDB01000131.1 GCA_002050025.1 Desulfobacteraceae bacterium 4484_190.2 | reverse complement strand
GTCCTGTCAGAGACCTTTGACAAGGTGGAAGATCTGGCAGAGCAGATGAGTATTGAGATTGATTCACAGACCGATATTGTAAGTGTCATGGAAAAGGCAAATAAGGCCCTCGCTCGGATCAATGTCTCTATGGAGAATTCCTTCCAGGGCCTTTTGGATCATGTGAACCAGTATGACCGATCATTAACCCGTATGTCTGAGGACATGGCACGGGATCGCAAAAACATCCTTCAAAACACTCTGGATGCAGTAGCCCACGAAATACGCAACCCCCTCCTGGCTATTGGAGGCTTTGCCAGGAGACTGGCAGGTCAGGCCACAGAAGAAGATCGTGGCAGACAATATGCCAGGATCATTGCTCAAGAGTCTGCACGTCTTGAGAGTGTTTTAAAGGAGATGATGGAATATTCAAGGGTATATGAGCCCACCCTCACTGAAAAAGACCTGCTTCTGATTATTGACGAACTACTCAACGGGCTTTATGACTTTTTTCATGAAAAGGACATCGATGTTGTCCGGGATTTTCCTCAAAGACCAGTCCTGTTACCTTTGGAAATGGATGGTATCAGCAGGGTTTTCGATCAGGTTTTTAATAATGCCATTTCCATGATCGGACCAAACGGCGGCACGGTGACCGTATCCGTTCAACCCATGGATCAAACCGGGGAGATTTTGGTCAGCATTTCCGACAACGGTCGTTACATACCAGATGATATCCGTGATGCCCTTCTCGATTCAAATCCTTCCGCTAAAACATTCGGAGGGGGGTCTCCAAATTTCCGAAAGAATATAAATGTCAGACGATTTTCCCATATTGATAGCAGAAGATGACCCGGTGTCGCGAAAGCTTCTTGAAAAGATCCTTATTAAGGCGGGAAATAAGGTCGTGTCCGTGGAGAATGGGCAAAGGGCCCTTGAACTTTTTAATGATAAATTTTTTCCCATCGTTCTGACAGATTGGATGATGCCGGAAATGGATGGCCTCGAATTATGCCGGGCTATCAGGAAAAATACCTATCCAGGGTATGTATTCATAATTCTCCTTACGGCAAAGGATTCCAAAGATGACGTTATCATGGGGTTAAGAGCAGGCGCAGATGATTATTTAATCAAACCATTCAGCCATGCCGAATTAGTCGCACGCCTTAACACTGGAAAACGTGTTTTGGAACTGGAAAAATCGTTAAAGGATGCCAACGAAGAGATACGGATTTTATCCATAACCGACCCGCTTACCGGAACCTATAATCGCGGTTACATGACGGAACGCCTTCCCCAGGAGATCAAGAGGGCAAGGAGATACAGTAGAGCCCTCTCCATAATCTTATGTGATATCGATCACTTCAAAAAAGTGAACGATACGTATGGGCATCTGGCAGGGGATCGGGTATTGAAAGATTTTGCCCAGTGTATCAGACACTCGATCCGTCAGGATGTGGATTGGACGGCCCGGTACGGTGGCGAAGAATTCCTGATTGTGCTTCCCGAGACAGATGTCAACGGGGGCTCCGTGATGGCGGAAAGACTTCAAAGCGAATTATCCCAAAGGGTCACTGAGACGCAGGGTAAGAAAATATCCATCACAGCCAGTTTTGGCGTAACCGGTTTTAGCCCTGACACCCCTGATGAAATGATCTCGCCTGAAGCCATGATAAGTAAGGCTGACAAATATCTTTATCAGGCAAAGCGGGAGGGGAGAAACAGGGTCATGGGAGAGGCGTTAGATTAAATGAGCATTGCACAATGAGGGTCAAAGACAGCGGGAGTTGATTCCATGGAAAAAAATGTTCTGGTCGTGGATAACAATCCGGTAATCTTGAAGTTTATGACCAATTTGCTTGGAAAAAAGGGCTGCCAGGTTCAAGTAGCAGAAGACGGCCTTACTGCTCTTGACATTTTGGAATCATATGTCCCGGACGTCATATTTGTTGACCTGGTAATGCCGAATATAAGTGGAGACAAATTGTGCCGTATTATTCGAAAAATGCCTGAGTTGAAAGGCGTCTACCTTGTGATCTTTTCGGCGATTTCTGCCGAGGAAGATGTGGATATTGTTGAATTCGGCGCCAACGCCTGTATTGCCAAGGGGCCATTCAATAAAATGTCCCATCATGTTCTTTCTGTCATGGATCAATCGGAGTTGAGGTCAGCATATGACCCTCCAGGCAAAATACTGGGGGTTGAGGATGTCAATCCACGGGCAATTACGAAAGAGTTACTATCTTCTAAAAATCATCTGGAAGCTATCCTAAGAAATATGTCTGAGGGCATTCTGGAGCTTACACTGGAACAAAAGATAATTTATGCCAATCCTGCCGCCATTTCCCTCGTGGGCATTCCTGAGGAAAAGCTGTTAGCTTCATGTTTCATAGAGCTTTTTTCAAGGAATGATCGTGAAGGAATCAAGAACTTGCTGGAGTTCAGAGGTCAGTCGCTTAAAAATATTACTGAGGACTCACCGGTGATTATAAACGGCAAAGAGGTTTCATTAAACCTTATGTCTTTTAAAGATGAACAGCGTCATTCCATTATTGTAATTGTGAGTGATGTTAGTGAGCGAAGAAGAATGCAGGCCCAGCTCCAGGAAGCTCAGAAAATGGAGGCCATCGGCACGCTTGCAGGGGGTATTGCTCATGATTTTAACAATCTGCTTATGGGCATTCAAGGCAATGTATCTTTGATGCTCCTGGACGTTGATTCAACGCATCCACACAAACAAAGACTGATTACCATTGAAAAACTTATCCAGGGCGGATCAAAGCTGACGAAACAGATTCTGGGGTATGCCAGAGAAGGGAAATATGAAGTCAGGGCCATTGACCTGAACCAAATAGTAGAAGAAACATCTGAAACCTTTGGCAGGGCCAAAAAGGATATTACGGTTCATTGCGACCTTGCCGGGGACTTGCTGACGGTTGAGGCAGACCAGGGGCAGGTAGAGCAGGTCCTTTTGAGCCTGTACGTGAATTCATGGCAGGCAATGCCTGCCGGCGGGGATATTTTCTTGAAGACAATGAATACCTCCGCCAAGGATATGAAGAGCAAAATGTATAAACCCAAGCAGGGCAACTACGTCCTTTTCACTATCACCGATACGGGGATGGGCATGGACAAAAAAACCCAGGAACGTATTTTTGATCCATTTTTTACAACCAGGGGGATGGGAAGGGGCGCTGGCCTTGGTTTAGCCTCTGTTTACGGTATTATAAAAGGGCATGGCGGGTACATTGATGTTGATTCCGAGAAGGGCTCTGGCACAACTTTCAGCATATATCTGCCTGCTTCAGAAAAACAGGCGGCAAAAAGCGAGGAACCGGCTGAAGAGGTCTCAAAGGGGACAGAGACGGTTCTTTTTGTTGATGATGAAGGTATGATTATTGATGTTGGCCGGGAGATTCTGAAAACATTGGGCTACCAGGTTCTATTGGCCAAGGGTGGAAAAGAGGCAATTGAGGTCTATAAGGGGAACAAAGACAGGATTGATATGGTCATCCTTGATATGATCATGCCAGATATGGGTGGAGGGGAAACTTATGACCTTCTAAAGGAAATAAACTCTCAAGTAAAGGTTCTTCTTTCCAGCGGATATAGCATAGACGGGCAGGCACAGGAAATCATGGAACGTGGCTGCGATGGGTTTATTCAGAAACCCTTTGACGTGAAACAGCTATCCGCCAAAATGAGAAAAATCCTCAAGGAGAAATAAAAGCATATCTCAAGAATCATACGAATACATTAACACTGGCCGGTTCATCAAGGCCATTTTTTAGATAATCTCTGACCAAGTCCAGCATTAGACTGATCTTAAATGGTTTTGAAAGGGTAGGGTATCCGTATTTCAAGATTTCTTCATCAAGTTTCCGCTTCAGTCTGTTGATCCCAAAAAAGCCGCTGATATAAATCACTTTGACTTGAGAATTCGTATCTCTAATTTTTTTTATAAGCTCCATACCGCTCATCTTTGGCATTACCACGTCTGTGACGACCAGGTCAGGCTCAAATTCGCAGTAAACCTGGAAACCACTGTCTCCATTCACTGCAACCCTAACATCATAGCCTTCCATTAAAAAAACATCCCTGAATATCTCCTGTAATCCGAACTCATCTTCAACAACCAGGATTTTCTTTTTTCTCTTATTGTGTTTCTTGATTCCCTTTTTGATCACTTCTACGAGTTCTTCATCTTTCATATTGCTAATGAGTCGGCTAACCCTGTTCAGCCTTTGCTGGATCATTTTTGCTTTTACCATATTTTTCGGATTCAGGTCAGGATGATAAACCTTGCTTAAGAGCCTGTAACTGGACCTTATATATGATAGTACCGCCCTGTCGCCCAGTTCAGAATAAATCTCTCTCGCCTTATCAAGTAGACCGAGATAAATAAGCTCTTTTTCCAGATCAATGCTATTTGCCAATGTGTATTATTTCCTGGGTGTCTTAATGGACGAACATTTATACTAAACTAACACTTAAGCGAAGATCATGCCAATATATGGATGAAAAAGATATTTCAAAGCTTACATATAGTTAGCATGCTGTCGCGCTGAAAATGGAAGATGTATGTAAAGTAATACCACTCCTTTGGGATGACTCTATTCCATTTATTGGCAATTTTTTGCCTTATTGAGTGTCCAGCATTGCCAGGCCTCCTTGTCATACGGGAAAACAGGGGGATAGGAATCTGTTAGAATTTATGTGCGAGCCTTCAAAGTGTGATTTGGCTGTCATGTGGCATGATAGTTGCTGCTGTACACAGAATGGAGGATTGACTATTCAGTTAAGAATAAATAAAATGCATTCACAATATGGCAGTTAATATGCTATAAACATTTCTTGAAAAGGTAGCATTTCAACAAATCTGGGCATTCCTACTGCTTTCCCCTTTTGTAAAGGGGATTGAGGGGAATTTTATTATGATGTAGCCCTAATTTATTGAGAAGCTATTTGAAAAGGAGGAAACCGATGAGAAAATCAAACATTTTTGCTGGCCTTGCTCTTCTCTTCCTGGTGTTCTTCCTGACTTTATCTGCTTATGGGGAAGTGCCCAGCACTGACAGTGATGGCGACGGCTGGGCTGACGGATACGAAACAAAACTCGGGAGCGATCCGGATAACCCTGGAAGCATACCGGTTTCTCTCGATGATCCTGACCAGGATGGTCTGAAAAACGTGGAGGAACGGGATGCAGGAACAGACCCCATGGATCCGGATACCGACAATGATCGCTTATCCGATGCCCAGGAAGTCGGCAGCCGAATTACCGACCCCACGTGTGCGGATACTGATATGGACGGCTTAAATGACTTTGACGAGGTACGCGCCGGAACAGATCCTACCCATCCCGACACGGACAGAGACGGATGGTTGGATGGTGCTGAGAAGGCGGCCGGTTCAGACCCTCTGAGTCAGACCTCGACACCGATAAATCCGTGAGGAAAAGGGGTACATGCATTTTAATAGCCTTTTGCCCTGATTTCTGATATATCCCAGTCACACTCAGTACATTCTACCAAGTACCCTAGAAAGGAAAAGCAACTCTGAAAAAAAATCCCCCGAAAAAGAAAACATCATCAGCGGAATCAAGGCCCGGGTCGGTTAGGTCTGATAAAAAGAGCCGTTATACTCACAGGCGTTCCTCCCGGAGAAAAGGAAGGGAAAACATCAGAATTGAGGATGCGCCGGCAGAATCCACCAGTGCGGCACTGGAAGATAACTGGAATGTTTCACAATTCAAGATCCCGCCGGCCGAAGGTAGGACCCGGTTTCACGATTTCGATCTGCCAAACCCGCTGCTTCATGCCATTTACGACCTCGGCTTCGAGTACTGTACACCAATCCAGGCTGAAATCCTTCCAAGCAGCCTGTCCGGCAATGATGCAAACGGCAAGGCCCAGACTGGTACGGGAAAGACGGCTGCCTTCCTGATCACTGTCATCACTCGGATATTATACAATCCCATCCAGGGAAAACGAAAACCTGGTACGCCCCGGGTCTTGATCCTTGCCCCCACCCGGGAATTGGTCCTCCAGATTTCTGAGGAAGCTCGCCAGCTCTCTAAGTACTGTATTATGAGAATTGTTTCCGTGTTCGGCGGCATGGATTACGTTAAGCAGAGGAATCAATTGGCCGTCGGTCCGGTTGATATTATCGTAGCAACGCCCGGAAGGTTGCTCGATTTTCAGCGGCGCCACGACATTTCTCTGAAAAAGATCGAAGTGCTAGTCATCGATGAATCTGACCGGATGCTCGACATGGGTTTCATCCCGGATGTCCGAAAGATCATTTACAGCACACCGCCAAAAGACAAGCGCCAAACGCTACTCTTCGGCGCAACCCTGACCGGGCAGATCACCCGCCTCGCCTCCCAATGGACCAGCAACCCTGTAACCGTCGAGATTGAACCGGAACAGGTCGCGGTCGAGACTGTGGAACAGATTGTCTACAATGTGACTGATAGCGAAAAATTTGCACTTCTTTTCAACATTATCGATAAGCAGAACCTGGAACGAGTTCTGGTTTTCTGCAACAGGCGCGATGAAGTTAGGCGGCTTGCAGAGATGCTGACCCGTTATGGGATCAACTGCTCCATGCTATCCGGTGAAGTTCCTCAGAAAAAACGGATTC
>MVDB01000130.1 GCA_002050025.1 Desulfobacteraceae bacterium 4484_190.2 | reverse complement strand
AGCACCCGGAAACTGATCGAGCACTGGGTCCAGGAAGAAAAAATTATATATGGAGTTACTACAGGCTTTGGCGCCCTGAGCGACGTAATTATCTCCAAGGAAGATACCTGGCAACTTCAGGAAAATATACTCATGAGTCACGCGGCCGGTGTGGGAAATGCCCTGGACAAAGAGACGGTTCGGGCAGCTATGGCCCTTCGTATTAAGGATCTGGCGAGAGGTCACTCTGGTATCCGGCTAAAAACAGTCAACCATCTTATAAAGAGTCTAAACCGGGGAATCTGCCCCATAGTACCTGAAAAGGGATCTGTTGGGGCAAGCGGTGATCTTGCGCCTCTGGCACACGTTGGTCTGGTTCTCATAGGCCAGGGGGAGGCTTTCTACAAAGGCCAGAGGATTTCCGGCATGGAGGCCTTGAGGAAATGCGGCATGGAGCCCATTCACTTGGAGGCGGGAGAGGGCCTCGCATTGGTGAACGGCACCCAGGTAATGACTGCCATCGGTGGGCTTACGGTGTACGATTCTTTGGAACTTGCTAAGATGTCTGATATTGCCGCTGCCATAAGCCTCGAAGTTCTTATGGGAAGCAGGACTGAATTCGATCCAAGAATTCATCGGGTACGACCTCACCCGGGGCAGGCCGCAGCCGCTGACAACATGGGCCGGATCACCCAAAACAGCGAAATCATCTCCTCACACAAGGATTGTTCCAGGGTACAGGATGCATATACCCTGCGCTGTTCCCCTCAAGTACACGGCGCAAGCAAGGACGCCATCAACTACGCCTTAAATGTCGTTGAAACGGAGATGAATTCATCCACAAATAACCCGCTTTTTTTCCCTGAGTCGGAAGAGTTTTTACTCGGTGGCAATTTCCACGGGCAGCCCGTGGCCCTTGCCATGGATTTTCTCTGTATGGCCGTCTCAGAACTGGCGAATATTTCAGAGCGGCGAATTGAGCGCCTTGTAAACCCGAAATTGAGCGGGCTTCCAGCGTTTCTCGTAAACGACGGAGGTCTCAATTCCGGGTTCATGATTACCCAGTACACAGCCGCTGCCTTGGTCTCAGAAAACAAGGTTCTTTCTCATCCCGCCTGCGTGGATTCCATCCCCACATCGGCAAATAAGGAAGATCATGTGTCCATGGGAACCATCTCAGCCAGGAAATGCAGGGAAGTCGTTAAAAACACAGAACAAGTTATCGCCATTGAGCTTCTTTGCAGTGCTCAGGCCATGGATCTTTTCACAAACATAAAGCCCGGGGAAGGAACTTTAGTGGCTTATAAGGCTATACGAGATGTCATTCCCCATCTGGACAAAGACCGTGTTCTTTCAAAAGATATCGAGACCATGATGCACCTTATGAGAAGTGGAAAGATTATAGAAGTGGTCGAAAAAGTGGTCGGAACACTTGGATAGTGGTTGGGCGAAAACCCTATTATACTGAAATAATAAAAGGTTAAGACGCATTTGATGGTTTGAAGACTGGGAAAGCAATCAGCTATCAGCATTCAGCAAAAAATGATAAAGATCCTTGTTTCAGTGACTGAATGCTGATGGCTGAAAGCTTAAGATCTTCACTTCCGTAATTCGGCACTAAGGCCTTGTATTCACATCCTTTATAATCGAGCACTGAGGGAAATATATGCTGAAGATTTTGGGCAAATGGCTCAATATCTACCAAAATGAAAGAGAATTGTTTCTATGGTCTGCAGTTCTTCTTTTTCTCATACGCACCTCCAGCATCCTATTCAATAATTTTGCAGAGACCGCTTTTTTGAAGAGATTCGGAGTGGAGTACCTGCCTATTGTCTACATAGTCAATTCCATATCCGCCTTTGTGATCATGGGATTTATAGCCGGGATTATGGTCCGGCTTCCAGCAAATCGTCTCCTCAAATACCTGTTTCTATTTTGCGGAATTTCGGTGGGTGGTCTCTACTTTGTTATTCCACTCGGCTTTGATCTCCTCTATCCCCTGCTGTTTATCCTGAAGACCCAGTATGAGGTCTTGCTCGCACTCGTTTTCTGGAACCTGGCAAATGATCTCTTCAATACCAGACAGTCCAAACGCCTTTTCCCACTGATCACTGTGGGAGGAGCCCTTGGCGGTGTCATTGGCAGTTTCGGGACCCCTTTTCTGGTCAGGGCCATATCTATGGACAACCTGATGCTGGCCTATCTTGGCACCACCATGCTGGGCGCTGTAACCGTGAAAAGGATGGGGGTTCGTTTCCCCACCTTACTGCTATCGGACAAAGATCCTAAAAAAAGAAAACAACGCACCTCAATTGCTCAGGAACTTAAGAAAGTTATTCCTCTTATCAAGGAATCCAGGCTGGTAAAAATTCTGATTATGCTGACCCTTATGCCCAATGTGGTGATCCCCATTTTAAATTATCAGTTCAATTATGCAATTGACCAGAGTTTCGCGACTGAAGGCCTTATGATCCAATTCTTCGGTTATTTTAGGGGTGCCATGAATGTTATCAGCCTGCTAATCCTTCTGTTTGTGGGAAGGCTATATGGCCGATGGGGATTGCCGATCGTCCTTATGTTTCATCCTATTAATTACATGTTTGTATTTATCGCCTTTTTGTTGCGTTTTGATCTATTTTCGGCCATGTATGCAAGGTTATCTACCAATGTTTTGAGAACCACCATGAATGTCCCTGCCACCAACATACTGATGGGCCTTTTTCCGGAATCCTACAGGAATGTGATCAGGCCATTTTTAAGGGGGACCGTGGTGCGGATTGGGGTACTTATGGGGGCGGGATTCATCATGCTTTCGGAGGGACTCGTCCATCCCAGATACCTTTCCCTTGTGGCAATGGTCTTTGTGGGGGGATGGATCACCACAACTTTTTTTCTCAAGAGAGGGTACTCGAAAATTTTGCTCGACTTGATATCCAGGAATATGCTGGACCTCAAGTCCATGGAAGACAAAGACGTTGGTCATGTCTTCAATGACAAAAAAGTACAGGACCAATTGGTCCAGGCCTTTTTGTCTGCCAGGGGTAATGACTGCCTGTGGTATGCCCGTTTACTCAAGTCGCTAAGGGTGCAAGGGCTGGACAGCTATATTCTTTCCACCCTTAAAAACCAGGGGAACATGACCAGAATTGAACTTCTCTCTATGCTCTCGCCACAGGCAGGGGATGAGGCTATCCGTGTATTTAGGGAGTTGGCCGAACCGGACAGGCTCGATCTTATGACTGCCCTTATCAAGGCCGCAAAGCGGCTTGATTCTGCACTTTCATCCGATTTTGAAACGGAAATCTTTAAAACCACAAAGTATCCTGAAGTCAAGGCCTATGCGGTCACAGGCCTCTATCAGCAAGATCCTGAAAAATACAGGGAAATTATTGATACCTGGCTTGATGAGGATAATATTACCGAGAGAAAAGCAGGCGTCATTGCTGCCGGAGAGTCAGGGGAGGATACTTACATTTCCAGGCTTGAAAATATGGTAGGTGCGGAAAAGAATGGCCCCATCCTACCATTTATCCTGACGGGCTTAGACCGGCTTGGGGCCCCTGACATGAATGCTCTGGCTCGTACCTATCTTTCTCATCCCATGGAATCTGTGCGCATGGCAGCCCTTGAGATTTTTGAAATAAAAAATGATGACGACTTGAGAACAGTGATTAACCTATTAAATGACCCTTCAAATCGCGTCCATGAAAAAGCAAAACAGAGCCTTGAAAGTTCTTCCTACCAGAACGCTCAACTACTCGTTGAATCTCTCACTATACCACGGCGTAAGGTCCGGGATGGCCTCTTCTATTTGTTGGAATCCATGGACATAAAAGATTTGGATGTCTTCAGGGCCGCTCGCTTCCAGCTTGAAAGAAGTTACAGAAACATGGCCGAGGCAGAGGCCCTCCGCCTTCTTCCTGAGAGCCAAGAGAGAGACTTGCTTCTGGAACACCTGGAACAGAAAAGCAAAGTGCGCCTTGAAAACGCTTTAAGGGTACTGGCCACACAGGATCGTTCTGGTCAAACGAAGACCATTTGGAGGGGTATTTCTTCAGCCGACCTCCGTCAGAGATCAAACAGTATTGAGGCTCTTGATGATTTGTTAGACCCTTCTTTATCAAAAATCATGATGCCCCTCCTGGAAGGCCTTCCCCCATCCCAGTGTTTGGCCGTGGGCAGAAAAAAATTTAAATTGCCTGATTTTGATTCCGATCCGGATGCCATATACCTCTACCTTCTTGCCAAACAGAATTGGGTCACGGTTGTTCTGATGCTTTATTTAATCTCTCATCAAGGTGCCGATGAGGTGGTCAAGGAAGCCGTTGAGAAGCTAACCGGGTCCGAAAACGGTTATATTTGTCAAATTGCTCAATGCACATTTGATCTGAAACAGGATCGTCCTGTAAAAAAGGAGGATGAAATGGGAACAGAAATTAGTGTCCCTGACAAGATTCTGCATTTAAGGAAGATTAAGATATTTGAAGGGCTCTCTATAACAGAGCTTGCGGCCGTGGCATCAGTCACAGAAGAGATCGTATTTCAGCCCGGTGAAACTGTGATCAAAGAGGGTGAGCCTGGAGAGACCATGTACCTCATTCTTGAAGGTGAAGTATCTGTAAATAAAGGCCAGGAGCAAGGCCGTGAAATTGAATTGGACCGGATCAGCTCTGGGGATTATTTTGGCGAAATGGCCCTTTTTGAAGACATACCGCGTTCTGCGACGATCCGTACGCAAAAAGAGACCCGCCTTTTGATGCTCCATAAGCGGGAGTTTACAGAAATTGTGAGGGAATACCCCCAGATTGCCCTTCATATTTGCAGGGTGTTGGGTGAACGCCTCCGCAGATTACATGATAAAGTAAGACGTAATGAAAGATAGGAAACTATCTCATATACTATTGGTCCACCCGCCGGTGGCCAGCCCGGCCGCCCCTCCATGGACCCCTGCCCAAGTGGCGGCACGCTTGATCGGGCCAGACCTGTGCTTGGATCAATACGATGCCAATCTGGATTTTTTTCTAAACCATTTTCTTACCTCAGAAAACCTGACTGGCCTTATGGGCGTAATTGAAAAACGCAAAATGCAGGGAGACTATAAAGAAGTTGACACATACACCGCCTCTCTACTGGCCAATCTGGCCACAAACCATGGGCATTGGGAAAGCAAAATCGCTGTGGTAGGCCGCAGTCTGAAGATACTTGGAACAGAGGATTTCTATCGCCCAGGGCTTTGCATGGCGGCCCTCAAAGAAATAAACGATCTGCTGGCCTTGGGCTCTCTGGCCTTTTACCCATCCTGTATTCGATGGGACGGTTTTTCTAATCCTGCTGTGAGGAATTGGACCGGGGTAGGGGCGTTTTTAGAGAATCAGGAAACTAATCCCTTTCTTTCACTTTGCCAGGAAAGGTTGGCCCATCGGATCGCGCATCCTGGCCTTGGGCTTCTGATCCTGACCATACGTGCTCCGGACCAGTTGTTGGCCGCTCTGACCGTGGCCCGTTTTACCAAAAAACTGCGGTCCGACCTTCATGTGGCCCTGCTGGGTCATGACATGTTATTAAAAGATGCTGCGAATTATGTGGACAGCCTGCTGCCGGAGAGTGACCTGAGCCACCTTTTTGAGCTAGTCGACAGGTTAGGGGGGGGGAGCGCCTTAGAACAATCAGCAGTGCCAGACTTCACCGGGCTGCCATTACAAGACTATCTGGCATACCGGAGCAAGTGGTTTTTTAGTTCAGGACGATCGCCTGACGCCTGCCTATATGGCCGAAATGGCCGCTCGGATGGGCGGGGAACAGCCTTCTTTTTGCATGGGCCTGACATGCTCCCTGAATGACACGGCAGGCCCGGAAAATATTGCCACAGCCCGCCAGGCCGGTTTAAACCTCATGCGATGGCAAGAGCCCGCTGGAATGTTAGGAAGTCTGACTAAGGCCTTGTGGGACATTTCCAGGGCCGGTGTGTGGAACCACGTGGTGATTCCGGCAGGGAAGGAGAGCAACCTGATCAGGGGGCTGATACGTTTTGTTGGATCCAATCCTAACATTGCCCATTCGTGGGTCCGCCGTACCCCACCCGGTGGACCCTTTGAAAACCTCGCTGATGCGTCTCAAGAAACACCAACTGCTTACACCCAGGTAGCCCCGTTGCCCGGTCGCCCTCTTTGGCACGGACTGAATGACCCGGTCTATCTGCTGCTTTATGTGAACAG
>MVDB01000129.1 GCA_002050025.1 Desulfobacteraceae bacterium 4484_190.2 | reverse complement strand
TTAAACGATATGGTGGTCGAATTTAAGGACACTAAAGTCACCGGCGACTTAATGGTTCCGCTGAAAGGTGGACCTGTGACCGGTTCCCTAATTGGGCAGTTAGCATCACTATCGGCATGGTCGGATTTGGTCGGCCGGCAGGTGTCGGGAACGGCGGCCTTTGCTCTCAATTTGAGTATGGAGGGTGAATCGCAAAACGTCGAGTTGACCCTCGACGGCAATGATTTGGCGGTGGGTTTAGAAGTAGGCAAAACAGCAGAATTCGACACGATCAATGTGTCTGCACAAGTAACGGATCTGCTGGGCACCCCAAAGGGCCGGATCGAGCTCGTGGCACAAGATGTAAAATTATTCGATGCGCTTCTTTCCAAATTGTCTTTCAACTGGGACCTGGGCAGTCTTAACCGCGGTGCCATCATGGCAGCGAGCACGGGCGATCTGCATGGACCGTTCAAACTCGATCTTACCGGTGAATATTCGCGAGACGGACAGGGCATGGAATTCGTGCTCTCCGATCTTGATGCCCTGGTGATGGGACAGATCATAGAAATTGCAAAACCGGCACACTTCAAGCTGGGACCGGACCGAATGGAGATAGCAACCCTGGTGCTGACCGTGGGGGATGGGCGGGTTTCGGCCAGAGGGCGCGTTACCGGAGACGATATTGAAGGGACACTGGATGTGATAAATTTTCCGTTGGCCGTGACCGAGATCGCCATCCCTGGTGCCGATGTGACCGGCACTCTCTCGGGTCATGCCCGGATCTCTGGATCCCGCATGTCACCGTCCGGCCAGTTTACCATGGAGATAGAGGCTATGCGCCCGATGTCCCCTATGGTCCGAGATGTCCCGCCTATTGCGGGTCGTGTGAAGGGTGAGTGGCGTGATGGCCGTTTGCAGTTGGCCGGTGAACTCAGCGGTTTTGCAGAAAAAAACGTAAGTTTGGAAGCAGACCTGCCCTTGCGGATTGAGCCGAATTCACTGGCCATGAAGTTGCCTTTGGACGAGCCCATTGACGGAAAGTTGAGCTGGGGAGGTGAGCTCGGGCCCATCTGGGACCTGCTGACCACGAACGAAGACCGTTTTACGGGTCGTGGCGATCTTGCGCTGGACCTGGGCGGGACACTGGATGCCCTCCGTGTCAGCGGTCATTTCGATCTGACCCGGGGCCAATACCAAAATATCATCACTGGCACCACTTTCTCAAACGTTGAGATGAGGCTCGAGGGCGACCGCGATCGGCTGGTGCTCAGGAAGCTGGTGGCCGATGACGGCAGGGATGGTCGCCTTCAAGGTAATGGCACCCTGGAGCTGGATCTGGCAAAGCATTTCCCCATGAACGTACAGGTGGAATTCAAAAAAACCATACTCGTGGCGCGCGACGATCTGACGGCACGGGCAAGCGGTAAAATGTTATTCAAAGGCTCCCTGCGCAAAGCCCTTTTAAGCGGAAAGGTGGTCACCGTAGATGTTGAGTTGAATCTTGGCAATAATCTGGCACCAGGGATCGTCGAGTTGGACATTCAGGAAATTAATCTACCGGACGGACCGCTAAAAGAAAACCAATCTGTGGCCGGCGGTGGGCAGGGGCCGGGATTCGTGGATCTGGATCTACAAATTTCCGTGCCGGGCAGAGCATTCGTGAGGGGCATGGGGCTGGATTCTGAGTGGAAGGGGGACCTGAAGGTGACGGGTGCGGCGGATGCGCCCATCGTTGCAGGCGTTCTTGAACCGGTACGCGGGGACTTTTCAATTATGGGTAAGACTTTCGAGCTTAAGCGCGGATCCGTGAGGTTTGCAGGCACAACCGACATGGACCCCATTCTCAATCTCGCAGCAGAGTACAAGGCCACGGGCCTCACGGCCATCATCGCGCTTACCGGTTCGGCTTCGCAGCCGAAGATAGAACTCACCTCCCGGCCGCCGATGCCGCAGTCGGAGGTCGCCGCACGGGTGCTGTTCGGAACAGACGCCAAGGACCTTACACCCGCGCAGAGTATTCAGATCGCCTCATCTATGGCAACGCTCAGTGGGGTGGGGGGAGCGGGGGGAATCCTGGATGCCACACGTCGTACGTTGGGCATCGATGTGCTCAAGTTTGACGAAGCCGAGAATGACCCCAGCGAAACCACGGTGAGCATCGGAAAATACGTGACTGACGGGGTGTATATCGAAGTGGAGCGAGGCACGAAGGAGGACTCGAGGACTTCCGCCACCCTCGAGGTCGAAGTGCTTCCCAATGTCAGGGTCGAGGGCGGTACGACCCAAAGGGGAGGTAATAAAGTAGGAGTGAAGTGGAAATGGGATTATTGAACCGCCGAGGTCTGCTGCACTCACTCCTCTATGCTGATGGCCTCTCCCGCGCATTCAGCCACTGCCTGCCTTACGACATCTTCAAGGTGTTTTGGAACTTCATCAACGAGAACGTGTGAAACCAGTTTTTCCTCATCGTATTGGAAAACTTCCGGGCACAAATCGTTGCAATTCCTGTCTCCCATACATGATTCATAGTCGATCTTAACTTTCATGGTTATCTCCTCAATTATAGTGTGTTATTCATTAACATGGGATTGTGAGTTTAATCCGTAACTTATCTTATAAAGGATTTGGGGCTAAAATTCAATTCTTTTTATTTCCTTGACCCATTTTATTCTATTACGATTGTGCCTAATAGTTTAGGGCGGATGAATCTGGCAGCAATTCTAATTATGAACATTAGGCCAGGTGAAAGCCATAATTAAAATTGCTGGATTGTATACTGACAAATTGAAGAGAGTAGGTTATGATTTGTAAAAGGGCAGGATTTAAAACTTATAAGACTGATCTGATAAACGATAAGACATGAATTTCATCTTTTTCATTATTGTTCTAATCTCTTTTATCTCAGCAGGATGGCGCCAGATCACCTGGATGCCGGGTGACGGGAATTTATCCCCAATGGAGAGCCTGTCCAGGAGCATGGTGGAATCTGCTTCCGGGTCCGTTGAACTGGCCTTGGGGCTTGTGGGGGTGATGACCCTCTTTTTAGGGCTGATGAAGGTGGCTGAGGCCGGCGGAATGCTCACTATTCTGGCGCGCCTGATACGGCCCTTGATGGTCCGGCTCTTCCCCAACGTGCCTCCCGATCACCCGGCCATGGGGAGCATGATATTAAATATGTCGGCCAACGCCCTGGGGCTGGGTAATGCAGCCACCCCATTTGGCATCCGGGCAATGCAGGAATTGGACAAGCTCAATTCTCGTCACGGAACAGCTACCGATTCAATGGTACTTTTCCTTGCTATCAACACTTCGAATGTGACCATTTTGCCTACGGGGGTTATCGCGCTCAGGGCAGCCGCAGGATCGATTGATCCGGCCGGAATACTCCCTACAACATTATTTGCCACCATGTTCTCTACTATTGTTGCCATATTGGCGGCCAAAATGTACAGCAGGGTGTTTATGATTAAGAGAACGCGCCCCGTTGAGATGGAGGGTGAGAGTAACGGTTCTACCCCCTCAGAGAAGGAAGAACCTGTTAACGAGCCCTCAATCGGTGGTTATCCTGTATGGGTGAGCTGGGTTGCCGTGTGTACCCTCATGTCAATTATTCCCTTGACTGTTTTTTTCGGAAAATCCATCTCCCCCTGGATCATCCCGGGGCTTATGCTTGGGTTCCTCGCTTTCGGGGTTTTAAGGCGTGTGCGTGTCTACGAAATTTTTGTGGAAGGGGCCAAAGAAGGCTTTCAGGTGGCCATCAGGATTATCCCGTACCTGGTGGCCATTCTGGTGGCTGTGGGCATGTTTCGTGCCAGTGGTGCTATGGAGGCAATGGTCAATATACTTGCAGACTGGACAGGTAAGGTAGGATTGCCTGCCGAAGCCCTGCCCATGGCAATACTCCGCCCCCTGTCAGGATCCGGGGCATATGGGATCATGGCCTCTATCATTAATGATCCAGCTATTGGCCCGGATAGTTATACCGGCTATCTAGTCTCAACACTCCAGGGGTCTACAGAAACCACTTTTTATGTGCTGGCGGTATATTTCGGGGCAGTTCAAGTGCGGCGAATACGCCATGCTCTGGCAGCGGCCTTGACCGCTGATGTGGCCGGAATTTTTGCCGCAGTGGTGATCTGCTCATACCTTTATGGGTAAGGGGGCCTGTGGGAAGCTTTTATGGCGAAAGGACTAAGAAGATGATGAAAGATAAAGCAAAAGGGATGGTTATGGCATCTTTTGTGGCAGATTCACTGGCACTTGGTGTTCACTGGGTTTATAATACCCACGTGATTGATCGGAAATTCGGACGGGTAGAGCACCTGGAAAAACCGCTTGGTAAATCATATCACGGGACTAAAGATGCCGGTGATTTTACCCATTACGGAGATCAGACCCTGGTACTGCTGGAATCCGTTGCCGAGTGCTCGGGCTTTGACCTTATCCGCTTTTCCCAAAACTGGAGGAGCCTTTTTAAAAGCTACACCGGATATTTTGACAACGCTACAAAAGAAACCCTTGAAAATTTTGCTGCAGGCAGCGGGCCCGAAGCCTCTGGTTCCGGTTCAACCGATCTTGCCGGCGCGTCCCGGATCGCCCCTATTGTATACACGTACCGTGAAGACCTGGAGACCATGATCGCTGCATCCAGGGCTCAGACAGCCATGAGTCATAATAACCCGCTGGTTGTTGAAAGCGCGGAATTTTTTGCAAGGGTCCTCTGGCATGTGCTGAGAGGGAATACGCCCACGGAAGCAATGGAACGTGTGTGCGGGGAAGAATTGAAGGAAGACACCATGGGTGAATGGGTGGATGCGGGTGTAAAGAGCACGGATGTTGACACCAGATCTGCCATCGCCAGTTTTGGCCAGGCGTGTGAAATAGAAATGGCATTTCCTTCAATGGTTCATTTGATCGCCAAATATGAAAACGATTTAAAGACCTCTCTAATGGAAAATGTTATGGCCGGAGGTGACTCCGCATCAAGGGGCATGTTGACTGGTATGGTCCTCGGCGCACATTTGGGGTATGGTGCCATTCCGGAAACATGGCTAAGCGAGTTAAATAAAGCCGGAAGAATCACTGGATTACTTGACATGACATAACGCGATCTTTTGGAGAATCCATTATGAATGAAGACAGGCTTATTTGCTCAGAATGCGGTCAGGCAGTCAATAAAAGCAAGGCATGTATAATTGACGATAAGGTCGTATGTTTTGTGTGTATGTATGGAGATATAACACCGTTTGACATCTATCCAATTGGCAGCGTGAGAACAAAGCTGGGATCCAGGGAAACAAGTAGTCTTCCTGCCGACCCCAATGGGATATCCTGTATTGATCTCCTTTCTTCTCAAAAGCGATTCTTATATAAGTTGGAAGAGGAAACCTCTTTGCTTATTGTTTATTACCTTCATAAGGTGAAATCAGTGATTACGGTGTTTAATAGACGGTTGGACGGCAAGAAAGTCGGGGTTTTCGCCTCGCGTACCCCAAACCGGCTGTCAAAAATTGCTGTTCAAGAAGTAAGGCTCCTGAAGATCGATAGGAATAAACTTTATGTGAGCGGGCTCGATGCGATGGATGACAGTCCGGTCCTTGACATAAAATTAGGCCTGGGCCGTCATAGAGCATCTGGACGGTGAAAGGCGCTCGTCTTTTGCCAAGAACAGGGCGGCCCATTATTTCTACTCCATTGCGGCATTTTTTCAGTCCGTCCTGGGCAAAAACAATTTAGCGCTTATGGCAGGCTCCTGGACGTAGACCGCACGGGGAATGTTTATCTTGACAAAATATGTTTAATAAACTATACTAAATTGTTTATTAATAAGCCCAAATTAGTTTAGAAGCAAATTCTCGATATGTTGGAGCAACATAAAAGGCTCACGGCTAAATTCCTATCACGGAGTTTACCCCTGGCCCAGACCTAATTTTATGAGTG
>MVDB01000128.1 GCA_002050025.1 Desulfobacteraceae bacterium 4484_190.2 | reverse complement strand
AATTTCTATTATAGGGATTTCCAGGCATTGCATGAGATCTCGCTGGATTTTTATACAAATCAAGTGACGGCCCTAATCGGCCCGTCCGGCTGCGGCAAAAGCACCCTGTTGCGCTGCCTGAACCGGATGAACGATCTGATTCCATACAGTAATGCGAAAGGTGAGGTTTTGTTGGATAATCAAGATATCTACAATCCTGATGTGGATGTGGTCACACTTCGCCGCCGCGTCGGCATGGTGTTTCAAAAACCCAATCCTTTTCCCAAAACTATCTTTGAAAACGTGGCATATGGCCTGAAGGTAAATGGTCTTAAGGATAAGTCTCAGATAACTGACCGCGTGGAGCGGAGTCTCCAGTCCGCAGCCTTATGGGACGAAGTAAAAGACAGGATACATGAATCAGCCCTGGGTCTTTCAGGTGGGCAACAACAACGCCTCTGCATTGCCAGGGCGTTAGCAATAGAACCTGAAGTGGTTCTTATGGATGAACCGGCATCCGCCCTGGATCCAATTGCTACCCAGAAGATCGAGGAATTGATCCATGAATTGAAAAAGACATACACCATCATCATAGTAACGCATAATATGCAGCAGGCAGCGCGTGTTTCTGATATTACAGCGTTTTTTTACCTGGGCAAGCTTATTGAAGTGGATCAGACTGAGACACTTTTCACCCGCCCGAACTTAAAGCAGACATCCGATTATATCACAGGACGTTTCGGCTAAAACAGGCTGGAAAAAGAGGAGAACTTCATGCCAGTGCGTCTTCAAAAAGAGTTGCAAAAGCTAAAGAAAAGAATCCTGTCACTTGGAGCTATGGTGGAAGAGCGCGTCCGCATGGCCATTAAGGCCGTGGAGACTCGAGACGAAAAGCTTGCAAAGAGAATCATTGAAATGGACCGTGAAATCGATGAGAACGAAGTAGAAGTGGAGGAAGAGTGCCTCAAGATTCTGGCCCTGCATCAGCCTGTGGCAGTTGATCTTCGATTTATTACTGCTGTTATTAAAATAAACAATTACCTTGAAAGGATTGGCGATCAGGCCGTTAACATTTCGCAGCGTGTCGTAAGTATTTCCAGACGCCCACCGGTTACTGTGCCATTCGAATATAAGTTAATGGCAGAGAAGACAGAAACCATGCTCAGGGAAAGCCTTGATGCCTTAGTGAACCTGGATGAAGATCTTGCTCATAAGGTGTGCTTAAAGGACGATGAAATAGATGATATGAACCGAGAAATTTATGACGAGGTTAAGGAGGTTATTAGTTCTCATCCGGGGCGCGTGGGCTACATGATCAACCTCCTTTTGGTTTCTCGTCACCTTGAGCGGATTGCTGACCTAACCACCAATATTGCTGAAGAAGTAATCTATATGGTCGAAGGAGAAATTTCTCGTCACAGGATGAATGAATCTTTTTCCATTTCATGACCGCCATCGACGACCCTCTCAAATGCACATTCTACCAGGTAGAATGCATCCGGGGTGATTTTTACCTACCACCTTATAAGTGCGCTTCCCCAGGTCAGACCGCCACCAAAAACCGGAAGGCAGATCAGGTCATTTTTTTTGATGCTTCCGTCCCGGACAGCTTCATCAAAGGCAATGGCGCAGGAAGCTGAAGATATATTGCCGTATTTATGAAGGGTTACATAAAACTTTTCAAAGGGAATCTTCAAGGTCTTGGCCATGGACTGGAACATCCGGAGATTTGCCTGGTGAGGAATAAACCAGCTTATATCCTCAACGGCAATATTGTTAAACTGGGCAGCCTCCTTTATGGATTCAATAAACCGCCTGACCGCCACCCTGAAACTGGCATTGGCTTCAATCATATTGAGGGTATGAAGTCCCTTATCCACACTTTCATGGGAAATTGGGGTGGTTTTGGATCCGCCTCCCGGCATCAAGAGATCCTGGCCATTTTCACCATCCGAATGGATGTGAGTTGAAAGAATCTCGGGACCCTCCGATCCCATGGACAAAACAGCAGCCCCGGCCCCATCGCCCCACAGGATGCAGGTGGTTCGATCTTTCCAGTTGAGGGTCCGGGTCATAACCTCTGAGGCCACAACAAGGATGTTTTTGAAAGTCCCTGTTTTGAGATACTGCTCAGCCACACTGAGGCCAAAAATAAAACCAGAACAGGCTGCGGTCACATCAAAACTCACGGCCTGGGGTGCATCCAGTTTAGCCTCAAGCCAGTTGGCGCCGGACGGGCAGCAGGTGTCCGGTGTGATTGTGGCCAGAATGATAAGATCCACATCCTTGGCAGTCATCCCGGCCATATCAAGGGCCTTGAGGGAGGCTTCATAACCCAGATCTGCCGAGGTAACGTCTGGCTCCGCAATCCTTCTCTCTCTCACACCTGTACGTTGGATAATCCATTCATCTGTGGTGTCGAGGCCCATTTTTTGTAAATCAATATTGCTCAATACCTTTGGCGGCACATAAGAACCTGTTCCCAAAATTCGTACTGTTTCCACGTTTCAGTCTCTCTCCATTTCTATTTTTGTAACCGTTCACGGGTTCAAAGGTTGCATTCTCATCACCATACGTTATTTTGTAAACGTTTTGTACGGGAAAACCGACCGCTTCCCCACCCCCACAAACCTGCCCGCCATTGCAGACCTCTTGGGATATGCCCGTTCTGTACATCACAGGCGAGGCAGGCGGGTCTGGAACATGGTATTTGGCAATTATGTGGCAAAACCAGCATTTTTTACGAGGACTTCGGGTCTTCAATTTTGGCCCTGTCTCTAACCCTCGTATGTGACTCCGCAAGACCAGCGTCACTTTTTTGATCAAACTGGCAACTTCGGTGGCCAGAGGCGGCGCTGAACGTTGAAACCTGCCGAAGATCCCGTCTGAAGCAAAGCGGAAGCGGGGAACCTGTGAACGGTTATTGATAAACATATAAAATGTGGGTCAAAGAATCAATACCACATTCCACTCTCCCATGAACCCTTGCCATCGTAAGTTCTCAATAAATCCGGGCCGAATTAGAAAAATCCCCCTCAATCCCCCTTTGCAAAAGGGGGAGGCAGGCGGAATGCTCGAACTTATTGAGAAGTTACTTGCTGTCCCCGTAACTCTCCGTATTCCATAAGGAATATACTACATTCTTACCTACCATCAATATTATCAGTTGTCAATTGAGACAATTTGATTTACAAATTTAATGAATTTACTGAAAGACGGGGGATTTCAATGACTGCCAAGTATTCTGAGAGATTCATTTATTTGGATCATAACGCAACAACCAGGGTGGACCAGGATGTCCTAAAAGCAATGATGCCCTATTTGAACGAGGAGTTCGGTAATCCTTCCAGCCCATATTTGCTCGGAACAAGGGCAAAAGAAGGCCTTGAACGGGCCAGGGAAGAGGTGGCCCTGCTTCTGGGGTGTCAAAATCATGAAGTAATTTTTACATCAGGAGGAAGCGAATCCAACAACATGGTTTTAAAAGGCCTGATTGATTTCAAGAGGCCAGAAAAATTTCACATTATCACCACTGCGGTGGAGCATCCCGCAATCCTGAACCCTGTGTTATATCTTATGGAACTGGGGGTCAAGGTAACTGTCCTTCCTGTGGACAGTTTTTGTCGGGTTGATCCGGAAGCAGTCAGAAAAGCTATTTTGCCACAAACAACATTGATCAGTATCATGCTGGCCAATAATGAGACAGGTACCCTCCAGCCCGTAAAAGAAATTTCAGAGATTGGTCACAAACACGGGATTCCGGTTCACACGGATGCGGCTCAGGCGATCGGCAAGATAGAAGTGGATGTAAATGACTTGGGGGTTGACTTTTTGACCGTGGCCGGGCACAAACTTTATGCTCCAAAAGGGATTGGGGCCCTGTATATTCGAAATGGCCAGAATCTAACGCCACTGATACATGGCGCGGGCCAGGAATATGGCAAGCGACCAGGGACAGAGAATACCATCCTGAGTGCAGGCCTTGGCGCTGCATGCAGGATTGCGAGAAAAAGGCTCAAAAACGATTTTCAAAACATGGAAATACTCAGAAATCGCTTGCAGGAACTCCTGTTTGGGGGTCTGGATGATCTGGTGCTTAACGGTCACCCTGAAAAGCGGCTTCCCAACACCCTTAATGTCGCTGTCCCTGGTATCGAGGGAGGCTTGATTCTTGAGGGGCTGCCCAAAATTATGGCCTCCACAGGGGCCGCATGCCATGATCGAACAGTCAGGCTTTCTCATGTACTTTCGGCCATGGGTGTGGCTCCTGAAATCGGAATGGGAGCCCTCAGGTTCAGCGCTGGAAGGAGTAATACGATTGAGCAAATTGAAGAGGCCGCGAACTCAATTATCAATCAGGTGAAAAGGATGAGAGATGGGAGACCATAATAGAGAAAAACCGGCACTTCTAATCATAGACATGGTCAAAGACAATTTTAATGAAAGCAAGAACCTGCCCATTACTCCACTGGCCAGGCAAATCATAGGCCCCATTAACGGCCTGATCAGTGCATTCAGAAAGGAGGGTTGGCCGATTGTTTTTCCTACGGATGCCTTTCGTAAAGAAGATTTCATATTTAAAGGGCGTATGAAGCCACACTCCCTGGCAGGGACCGAAGGCGCAGAGATAATGGACGAACTGGATCGCAGAGACGATGATTTCTGGCTGCCCAAGCCTGTGTTTTCAGCCTTTTTTAAGACCGAGCTGGATAAATGGTTGAAGGAAAGAGAAGTGACGCTCTGTGCAGTTGCCGGAATCTCTACCCACGTGTGTGTTTTGGCAACTGTCCTTGATACTATCTCGTATGGTTTCAAGGCAGTCCTGCTGGAGGACTGCACCGCGGCTTTCTCTGAGGTCATTCACGATCAGACATTGAATCTCTATCGCCGCAATCCGCTTTACCCCTTGTTGCGAGTCATAACATCTGCCGAACTGGTGAAGGAGTTGACTGAAAAAAAGTAGAAGGGGTTAAAATACAGCAGTATTTGGGTGAATCATTATTGACACACAATACAATTTATCTTATACTGCATTCTCAAAAAAAGTAAGTTTTTAGATCATTAATGGTGTGATGGAGCGAAGCGGAGCTAATTTGTTAACCAAAAGGGGGGACACATGTTTGAGCTGAAAAAGGGTATAGATATTCTCAACAAAATCGGTGGAGTAAAGAGTGCTGAAGAGGTGGAGAAAGTATTTAGCGAGTCAATGGATGAGGACAATTTTCAAAAGATCCAAAGGATCAAGAATGAAGAAGCACGGTTGAAAATAGCCAATGCCATAATAATGGGCCAGCCTGACAATGTATTTGTCAACACAGGTACACCTGAAGATAAACAGTTTATCATCGATCTTTCCCTTAAAAAGGGTGAGGAAGCAAAACTTGCTATCAAAGACCATACGATCCACTACGATCTTGCTGATGAGCAGGCGCGGATCATTGACCGTACGTACTACATTGCCAATGATGATGAGCGCGTAAGTGCACTTGCACAAAGGATCAGCAGGGATGATGCATACAACTACGTAAAGGATAATATGACAGGCATCATGAAGGGCATGACCTTTATTGTCGGGTTTTACTCACGCGGTCCGGTTGGAGCTGAAGCGGCAGTCCCGGCTATAGAAGCAACTACTTCAGCATATGTCAGTCACAGTGCGGAAATACTTTATAGGAACTGTTTCAATGATTTCAATGATGAGGTCGAAAGGGTCGGTCATTTTTTCACCAATGTGCACAGTGAAGGGCCGAACCGCCCTGAAGACCTGCCAAATGCCCGTGTTTTTATGGACAGGGCACACCAGATTACCTACAGCACGTTCTGCACTTATGCCGGAAATACCCTTCTGATCAAGAAGGGGAACCATAGGTTTGCAGTTGACAGGGCAACCTATTTCAGACGTGGAAAAGAAATTTCTGAACATATGTTCATAACTGGCGTAAAAGG
>MVDB01000127.1 GCA_002050025.1 Desulfobacteraceae bacterium 4484_190.2 | reverse complement strand
TTTTTTCCAAGGTCAAGGAAGGCGAAAATTATAACCATCCCGATAAAATACAGCGGGACAGGCATCCATACATTGAGTATTTCGAGGATTATAATTTGAGCCTGTCGAAACGAAGCGTAGATCCCGCTCATCGGGGACGCAGAGATTGGGAAAAATAACAGTTTTCGGTCGGGCACTACTTATTTTTGTAACATTTCAATAAGTACGGGCATTCCGACTGCCTTCCCCTTTTGCAAAGGGGGATTGAGTGGGATTTTTTTAATGCAACCCGAATTTATTGAGAACTTACTTATTTTTGTGTGTTTTGTATGCCCCGTAGCTCCGGAAGATGGTACTGGTGTGCCTTTTTGCGGTTATATCAATCGTCAATAGTTCAATAGCTTATTAATAAAAATTATTTTTGAAGGTTTTTAAAAGTTCTTTTTAAGATGGCAAGTGCATTCATTTTACCTTCAGTTTTATAATAATGATGCCCTTCGGCTGCCCTTATTTTTGAAAGCCATTTGCTAGCTTTCCTGCAATAAAGGAGGATTGCATCTCCTTCGATGCTATCGCCTGGGTCTCGATAAATTTTTTCAGAATATTTATAACGATCTTCAACCAATTTTACCTTCTTCTGCAAGTTCATTACAGGCCTGAACTACATATTTAGGGTCAAACCTTAAATTTTCTATAAGTTCTTCATATCCTATATCTTCACCATCATGTTCTCGAAAATATCGGGCTATTTCTTCCTTTGCTTCTCCGAAGTTGATATCTCTCAATTCTATAAAGTCTTCGGTGTCTATAAAATTATGAAGTAGCTGTTTGACTTCTTTTAATTCTTTTTCAAGGGCTACGACTCTTTCGAAGAGATCTATTTGTGGTGAACGACCTTCAATAAATAGTTGCGCCCCGGGAGTTAATTGTGTTTTTAATGGATATTCTTGTCTCCCCTCCGGCGGGAAAAGATTGCGCCCTCTAATATCATCAAGCGATATCACTTGAGCAGTAGATTGACGATCCATTTTAGCCCTCCTGTGCTCTAAACTCAAGCCCCACACCTTCAAGTATTATATCGTGAAAATGCCTAGCAATCTTGAGTGATTCATCAAAAAAATACTTATTAGGGGAAAATTCATTTTCAATGCTTAAAAAAAGTCCATCTTCAGTATATAAGGACTCAACAACTGTGACAAAAATAGTTAGATTATGCTCAGGTATTTTAAGAGTATATGAAACACCGTTCCCGTGAAAGAATTCCTTGAAACTTTCAGGGATGTTAGGATTGAGAGATTTTAAATAAGTCAGATTATCCCCGTCAATCTTAAGATGCCATTGTATCATCATTGTCTGGGATGCAAACTTAATATCTTTAAGCAATAATGCAAGCTTTCCATAATTCGCAAGCACTTGCTCTTCTTTTTGTGGGCGTTGCAACCATGCTTCAAGTTGTTCAAGACCAAAAGATACATTTAAAAAAGTTGGGTCATCCAATTTTGAAAAATGAATCCAATCATTTGAGGGAGAGGCATCATTAAATTTTATATTATTAATAGATAATCCAAAAGATTCTATAATCTTTTTAATTAAGGGAATTCTCCTGTCTTCACGAATCAAATCGAGTTGTGGCTCTGCAAATATTACACGATATTTCAAATCCACTATTTCGGGAATTACTACAGTTTTCATTTTTCCTCACAGAATACAAATTAAAACAAAGCATACAATATTTAGCCATTTAATTGCAAGATCAAAATCAGGAGCCATGTTGATTCTGCTATAATCCAAACGTCCAAACCACGCTAAAAATGTTACGTATAGTGTTTGAAACCTTCACCCCTTAGAAGTTTTTTTTGGTCTGGATTTTCGATCCACAGGTTTGGATATCTGCTAATGACTTATAGATACTCATCAAAAACTTGTGACACCAAACCATTAGACCCAGGCTCTCAAGCCATACGGATATAAATAAGAATGTAAAAGGAGAGGGCACTTCCCGCACTACTATGATTGATAAAGAGACCCGGAAGAGACTGAAGTAAATTAAAAACCTCCCCAAAAACCAACCGCTTTCCAGCGGTTTTTTATTTCCGCTTTTTTTTTAACCCGTTAACCAACCTGATTTGGCAATAAAAATTTGCTTTCCCCCACAATCCCTATTGATGATATCTGAAATATCGGCTAACTTTAGGTACTGGCGAGGTATCTGTAGTCGGAACTACATCAAATTTGGTGCTAATCTTAGAGCATATCACAATTTTAAACGAAGTCCGGACACTCTCAATGTACCTCAACTTGACGTTAAACTGAAAAAAGCAATTAATTTGGAGGTATATATGAGCAATTCATTGCAAATGGGAACCCGGGCTGTTTGGGCAGGGGAAGAAGAATATTTGATGCAGGGCGCAACCCAAGTTCCTATCGTTCACAGTGTTTCATTTGGATATCGCGAAATCAACGGGGCAACCTTGCATCCAATGGCGGCTTATCTGTTGTTACGGGGTATGAAGACTCTTCATCTGAGAATTCGGCAGCAAAATGCCAGTGCTCTTCGGCTTGCGCAATTCCTGGAGCAACATCCAGCTATTGAACGTGTATTTTATCCTGGCTTGGCATCACATCCGGGACACGCTATTGCTTGCCAACAAATGCGAGGATTTGGCGGGATCCTTAGTTTTATGTTGAAGGAGAATAGTTTTGATGCGCTACGGCGTTTTCTACCGCGATTGCGCTACGCTCACGCAGCCGCGAATCTTGGTTCGGTCGAAACGATTGTTGGGCCACCCGCTACAACCAGCCATGTCGAATGCACGAACGAGGAACGAGCGGCGCTGGGTATTCCAGAGAGTTTGGTGCGCTATTCCACTGGGATTGAAGACACAGAGGATTTGCTTACAGATTTAGATCAGGCGTTACGTCCGTTTGCCTAGTTGCTAAAGACAGAATGTTAGGTTCAAGAATCGTCGGGGCAGAGGTTTTTGGCAATCGCGTTATTTGCGGGCGTTGGGCATTCAATATTTTTAGAAAACGGGAGTTCAATAAACATGAAAGAGGAATCTAATTGCTCATATAAACAACGGATGAACCGGACGGGAATTACTCGCGGATCTTACCGTTAAGGACTGTGCTGGCTTGAAAGGTATCAGGCCCGCTGGTTATCGGGAAAGTTAATTGCCGCAATCGTTCTCCCATGACGTTTCGGTGGGGGAAAAACAGGAGGGTCGAATGGAAGAAGTCAAAAAAGTTAGAACTGTCTGTCGAAGCTGCCATGGGGGATGCGGCGTCATCGCCCATGTGAAGGGCGGCAAGGTCATAAAGGTGGAAGGCGATCCAGATTCGCCTATAAGCCATGGCTCCCTGTGTTCAAAAGGGCTGGCTATTACGCAACTGGCATACCATCCCGATAGGATCCTTTACCCCATGAAGAAAACCGTTAAGGGCTGGGAGAGGATCTCCTGGGATGAGGCATTGGATACGATCGCCGGGAAATTCAAGGAAGTAAAAGAACAATTCGGCGCTGAAGCCATTTTGATCGGGCAGGGGACCGGACGGGACTTCGAAAGCCATTTCTCCCGCTTCGGTAACATGCTGGGCACGCCGAATATGATTACTGCCGGGCATATGTGCTACCTTTCACGGATAGCCGCCGCCCTGACTACCTGTGGGAGGCATCCGGCAATTGACTATGGGAATAATCCCAAGTGCATTGTCATGTGGGGGTGCAATCCTCTGTGGACTAACCCGGACGAATACAAGGGTGTGAGTTTCTGGGGTGCCTATCAGAAAGGGGCCAAGCTGATTGTCATTGACCCGAGAAAGGGGTTTCTGGCTAAAAGGGCCGATCTATGGCTCCAGGTGCGCCCGGGCACGGATGCTGCTCTGGCCATGGGGTTTCATAACGTGATCATTGAAGAAGAACTCTATGACGCGGAGTTCGTAGCCCAGTATATTCACGGCTGGGATGCCTTTGTGGAAAGGGTGAGGAAGGACTATCCCTTGAACCGCGTTGAAGAGATCACCTGGGTGAAACAGGATCTTATCCGAAAAGCGGCCAGGTTGTATGCCACCACGAAGCCGGCCGGAATCCATTGGGGCGTACCCACCGAGCAGACCATCAATTGCACAGATTTTACCCGGGCTGCGGTGGGACTGATGGCGGCGACGGGAAATCTCGATGCACCCGGAGGTAATGTTTTCCACCAACCGCCAGGGACCCGATCCATTTCCGAATTTTCCTCCCACAGATCCTTGCCTAACGAGCAGAGATTAAAGCAACTCGGCGGTGAACAATACAAGCTCGCTGCCCGGATGACCATTGTGACGCCCAAATGTGCCTGGGATGCTATTCTAACCGGTGAACCCTATCCGTTAAAGGCGGGATACCTGGTGGGGACCAACCCAGTTGTATCCCGAGGCAATGCCCGTGAAGTCTATGAGGCCTTGAGTAAATTGGATTTTCTGGCCGTTTCGGACTTCTTCCTGACACCGACAGCAGAACTGGCCGATATCTTTCTGCCTGCCGGTACCTGGCTCGAACAGAATCACGTGGCGGATAACTGGAAATTTCACGGTTACGTGCTGGCAAGACAGAAAGTGGTGGAGATCGGCGAGTGCTGGCAAGACCACAAGATCTTTATGGAACTGGGCAAGCGCATGGGGCAGCAATGGTGGGACACCGTGGAGGATGCCCTGGAATGGCTGCTGGAACCGACGGGTCTTACCTGGGAGGAATTCAAAAAGAAAGGCTACCTCCGTGGTGAGCCTAAGTTCTACAAATATAAGGAAAAAGGTTTCTCCACTCCCACAAGGAAAGTGGAGCTATACTCCACCATTTTAGAAGGTTGGGGGCGTGATCCCCTGCCAAAGTATACAGAAATACCTGAAAGCCCGGTCTCAAGGCCGGATCTCGCTGAGAAATTCCCATATATCCTGAATTCAGGATTCAGGACACCCACCTTTTTTCACTCTGCAAACCGGCAGATTCCATGGCTGAGGGAGATCAGGCCCGATCCCATTGTGGAGATTCACCCAGAGACTGCGATGAAGCACGGCATCCAGGAGGGAGACTGGGTCTGGTTGGAATCGCCCAGGGGACGCGCAAAAGAGCGGGCAAAACTGAACGATGGGATTGATCCCCGGGTGATTGTGGCCGAGCATGGCTGGTGGTACCCGGAGATCAAGAGTCCAGATCACGGCTGGGATATCTCCAATATCAACATGCTCACGGATAACTCCCATGAGTCCATGGATCCGGTCATGGGGGCAACCAGTCTGAGGGTCCTGTTGTGCAACATATCCCGCTGTGAAGATGAATAGGAGGAATGAGATGGCAAAGATTTCTTTGGTATTCACAAAGAAGGACTGTATGGGTTGTCATGCCTGTGAGGTCGCATGCAAGCAGGAGCACGGGCTAGGCGTGGGCCCGAGGCTGGTGAGGGTGATTGAAAGGTCGTCTGATTTCATCCCCGTATACTGCCACCATTGTGCAAAGGCGCCCTGTAAGGAAGCCTGTCCCGTGGAGGCGATTTCGAGGAATGAGCAGGGGATTGTTTTGATTGACAATGATCTCTGTATTGGGTGCAAAGAATGCATCGAGGCATGTCCTTTTGGGGCCATGCAATTCGATGACAATCAAGAGATTGCCGTGAAGTGTGATCTCTGTGTTGAGAGGTTGGCGGATAATAAACAGCCTGCCTGCATGAGTGTATGCCCGACCGGGTGTATCCATTTCGGCGAGGAGAAAAGCATTGCGGCAGTGTTTGAAAGAATGTCATAACTCTTTATCCTTCTGATAAATAACGTAGATTCCAAAACATATTAAATAACTAATTCTAATATTTTGGTAAAAGGGTAAGGCATGCCGAATTTATTTTGGGAGTCTTACTGTTATCTATATGACTTATTGAACTTCATCAAAAACTTGTGCTAACAAACCAATAGACCTTAGGAGGCTGTCCGAGAATCCCGCAGGGCGGGACTGCGATCGGCTGCGAATTCTG
>MVDB01000126.1 GCA_002050025.1 Desulfobacteraceae bacterium 4484_190.2 | reverse complement strand
CAATTGATTTCTTGTGAGTAAGATTCTCCCCTTTACAAACAATCAGTCATCTGAACGGCTTGAGAACTGATCCAGCAAGCCAGGCTTGCTAATTTTGAAAACCATAATTAGAATTGCTGTTCTATAAGAATCCTCCTTGACATCCATGTATTTTTTATTTTAGTATAATTTAGGTAAATTAAGTTATATATTAATTATTATCTTTTAATAAAATTTATATGTAATCCAGGAATATCCCTTTCATCTCTAACCTTCATTCACAGGAGGCCACATCATGGAGACACATCTCAAATACTGCCGGCCATGCTCCTGACAGATTGGTTTCTCTGTTGGGGGAGGCCTTAGCTTAGAGTTTTTTCCTGGATCCTTTCCTTAAACGAAGAAGTGTCTATATCCATCACGATGAAGAGTCCATAAAAATCATGGCCAAGAAAGTTAAGAAAAGCTGGGCATACGTCAAGGGGCATTATAGAAAAAATGGCATTTGGGTTCCGCCACATTTTCGTTTGGGTAGCTGTCATTTATCTGCTCTTTGGTCTTGTCGTGCTCTTAGCTCTTGCAGTCTTTTCAGTCGCATTGTGTATTTTTATCATCGTGGGAAAGCGCGCGCTCAGAAAGTTTATAATGGGCAAGGTTGCTATAAAAAAGGAGAAAGAAAGTCGGCTTAAAGTGTATGAAGAGTTGCGTTCTAAGTTAAAGGAAGCTGAAATATTTGAGAACGTCATTGACATGGATAAACTTAAAAGTATCGGAACCGAAGCCGAAAAAAGAATTGGATTGGAGCGCAGAACTGGTGAACCCAGAAGGGGCCGAGACCGGAGAAATGGTTTTGAACGCCGAAGTGCAGACCCCAGGAGATATGATGATCATAGAGCCCTAACAAATGCTTAGGGAGCGCCTTCCTTCCTGCCTTGACAGGGCACGGTATTTCATCAAAGGTTTCTTCCATGAATTGGAGCAACAATTACATGATATCTTTAGTCGAGTGATATTTAGTTTTTTGGCAAGTTGTGTTGTCAGTTAGGTTATGTTGCGGGTCTTGATTCTTACATTTAATTCCATAATGGAAGGATTTTTTATCCTTTTCATTTGATTCCTTTTATTCCCCTCTAATTCACGGATTTCCTTCCAAGATTTCATTCTAAAACATCATCAATATGGAGCTACCCTGTATGGGAAAATTGCTTTAGAGTCGTCTTTTCACCAAAACCTACAGGAGAGAAGGCGATGAAAGGGGCACTGTTATGTAGGAAGCGGCCTTGCCGGATATGCCGGCGTTGGTTTATGCCCAACGCCAAGGTCAAAGAGCGTCAAATGACCTGCGGGGATGCCGAGTGTCAAAGAGAATGGCACCGAAGGAAGTGTAAAGAATGGAACAAGAATAACGCGGAGTATTTTAGAGCCAACTACCTGCAGAAAAAGCTCGACACTGCATCGGAATCTATCAAAGCCTCCAAGTCCGCCCAGCCTGAAAGTGGTTCTGCCTTGTTCAAAAAGTGCCCTATGAACATAGGACTACCCCTTGAAGTGGTTCAAGAGGTGATCAGCCCCCAACAGATCGTTATCATTGAGTATTTCGGGCAACTACTGATTCGGCGTTTTCAAGAGGTGTTAAGGAGGAAACTTATTGTAAATACAAGCAAAGTCAGCCAACTACTGCCTACTTCCTTTTCAAGAGGTGATGGACATTGATCCGCTTTTTTTTGTATTGCTGCACCATGGGCATAAAAGCCAAGAGGTGGGCAGATCATGATAGAGAAGAAACTCCTTCAGCCGAATCGGGTCAGACACATTGATGGGGGGTTCAGTTTTATTCCCCATAGATTCTTGGCCGATGGATTCTTGGCATCCCTTACTCAGAAAGAGATACTTTTGTATTTGTTTCTTGTCCTGGTCTCTGACCGCTATGGTCTATCCTTCTACGCCTATGACGCCATTTGCTCTTTGCTCCAAATCACACTTGATGAATATATCGAGGCCAGAGACAGTTTGATTAGGAAAGATTTAATCGCTTTTGACGGCACCCTGTTTCAGGTGTTGGATCTGCCTGAAAGCCCTGTACAGACACGACCGGTGAAGGCTGCCCGAGAACAACACCGCTATCAGATTGCAACCCGTATCCAACAATCCCTTTGGGAGGCTGAAGGTGATCGATAAAAATAGTCGTATGTTGATGGAAGCGATCCTGGATTATATGAGGTGGGTCAAGTCCGTGGAGGAGCATAGAGGGGGTTCCAGCAGCATCCGCTACACCCAGATCCTGCTCGATTTTCTCATCTATGTCATTCATAAGGGCATAGCCTGGGAGAAAATGTTTACCATTCAAACCCTTGGAGCCTTTCAAACCTATAGTGGTTATAAGGGAGCCCAACGTGCCATAAAGGCCCTTTCTGAATATCTTTTTAGCCAAGGCAAAATCGATCAGCCCGTTCAGCTAAAAAAGCCTCAATCCCCTTTACCGGATATTTATGAACACTACCTTGTCTATCTTGCACAAAGCCGGCAGCCTCCCCATCTATACCTCCGGCAGGTCAGAAGGGTGTTGGTTTCCTTCCATCAATATCTTAAAAGCCATGACCTGACGCCTGCCAAGATAAACATCGAGCATCTCGATGCCTTCATGGCTTCCTTTAAATTGTCCCAGAATACCCACAAGACCTACCGTTATCATCTACGGGGCTTTTTGAAGTATCTTTATCACGAACGAAGGATCATCAAAAGAGACCTGGCTCCCCTGCTTTTGGGACCCCCACAGTTTGCCCAGAGAAAGTTGCCCAAATTTTTACGCCCAAAACAGGTGAAAAAGCTCTTTGATTGTTTAGAGCTCTCTACGCCAACACAGAAGAGGACCTATGCCATGGTGCACCTGGCGTACTCGTTGGGTCTCAGACCTGTTGAGATCAGCCGGATCACTTTAGATGATATCTCCTTTAAAAAAGGAGAACTCACCCTCACAAAGAGAAAAGGGGGTAATCCCGGCACTCTTCCTATTGCTGAGAACACCATCAAGGCCATCGCTCTTTATCTGAGCAAAGACAGACCTAAAAGCCTATCCAGAGAGCTTTTTCTGACACACCACTTCCCCTACCACCCCGTAAGTTCCAACACAGTGGTTGGGTACATCTCAAAAGCCATGAAACAGGCCGGCCTTCCCTCATCGGCCTACTGGCTCAGACACACATATGCTCAGAATCTGCTCCATATGGGGCGATCCATCTATGAAGTCAAAGAGATGATGGGGCATCAAAACATCCAGTCCACCCATAGATATCTTCATATCAACACTGAACTTATGCGAAAGGTGCTTTTCGATGAAGAACTTTGAAAGTTTCATGGCCCACCAACTCGATGAGTATCTCAGTTACCGCCAAAACCTGGGGTACAGTACAAAGTTGTCTCGAGCTCATCTCCTCGTCTTTGATCGATATCTCAGTCAGACAAATGCACAGTGGGATACGCTTACACCCTTCTACTTCCTTGAGATGAGGACCAACCTGGAGATGGAGCCCCGCAGTGTCAACCGGGTGTTCTCATCGATCAGAGTCTTCTTTAACTTCTTGTTGCGTCGTGAGTATGTGAGGGAGAATCCCCTTCAGGATGTCCCTCCTCTTAGGGAAAACAGCATCATCCCCTTTGTGTTTTCCCCTGAACAAACCGATCAGGTGTTGAGGGTTCTTTCTCAAAGGGTCGGTCGAAGCGAGAAGAACTTTTTGACGGATTTGGCCCTCTACCTGGCCGTGCTGCTCCTTGCTCGGTGCGGCATGAGAATCTCAGAACCCTTGAAGTTGACGAAAAACCATTACCGCAGCGACGATGGGACACTCTATATCGAGAAAACCAAGTTCAAAAAGCAGAGACTGATCCCTGTTCCCAGGGCTGCCATGACAGAAATCGAAAATTACCTCTCAGTGCGTAAATCTCTTATGCCGCATGATCAGAACCCCTATCTTTTGGCAGGGAAAAATCAGGGCCCTTTGAAAGCCGAACAGGTAAGATATGCCTTCCGTAAAACCCTCAAAAAGATCGGTCTTGATCAACCAAGAAGGCTCATGGGCAATGTGAACTTCTTACAGCCCACGCCACATTCTCTTCGCCATTCATTCGCAGTCAATACGTTAATAAAGATTAAAGAGCGGGGAGAATCACCCCAGCGTGCACTCCCAGTGCTGGCCGCCTATATGGGTCACAGCGAATACAAATATACCAGTGTATATCTCAGGGTCGCAGATGCCCTCAGTCGTAAAAACCTGGTTGATTTTGCTCTTTGGCAGAAGAGAAAGGAATGAAACTCTCCCCCTTAATCCATCAGTTCTTCGGGCAATACCTCCCCCATATCAAGGGAGTGAGCCACAATACCATCAAAGCCTATCGGGATACCTTTAAGTTTTTTCTCCCCTTTGCCGCAAATCATTACTGTATCAAAATTAAATCACTCAGGGTGGAGCACATCTCACCAGAGTTGATTATCGCATTCCTCAATGATCTCCAGCGGGAGCGCAAAAACATTGCCAAAACCCGGAATCACCGGCTTGCGGTCCTTAAATCCTTTGCCAAAATGATTCGCTTTATGTATCCAGAATATCGTGAGTTGGCAGAGACAATACTCAATATTCCACAAAAAAGATCTCAAAAGTCTCTCATAGGCTTTCTCTACCAGGAGGAAATCCTCAAGGTCTTTCAGGCCGTCGATATTAAGAAAAATGAGGGCTTCCGGGACTATACCCTGCTCCATTTACTCTATGACTCAGGAGCCAGGGCTTCTGAAATCACAACCCTGAATCTCGACTACTTCAACCCTCAGCAGAAAACCTTGGCCATCTTAGGCAAGGGGGACCGATTCCGGCTCATACAGCTTGAGAATAAAACAACTCACCTCCTACAGCTCTATATAAAAAAATATCGTATCTCCCCAAAGCAGATGTATCAGCATCGCCTTTTTATAAATCAACGCCGTGAGGAGTTGACACGCCATGGCATTTATCGCATTTGTAAAAAATACCTCTCCATGGCCCTTCCTCCTAAACGTCTCAAGGCCATTAGCCCCGTACACAGCTTTCGTCATTCCAGGGCTGTGGATATGCTCTATCGAGGAGACCCCATCACCCACATCAAAAATCACCTGGGACATGACAACATCCAATCCACGACCATCTACCTGCACCTGGATCTCAATCGAAAACGGCACATACAGAAACAATTTATCAGATATATGCAATCGGTCTTAACCACCGATCCAAAGATAGAAGAACTACTTCACTGGGAAAACAAGGAAGATTTATTAGCCTGGCTCGATAGCCTCTAAAGCGGGGCTTTGAGCAGGGCCGGACAGGCAGGGGTAGGATCAAGGAGAAAATATTATGTTGTCAGTCTCTACAGCCATCTTCTCGAAAAGCATCATAACCCATTGCTTTTTTTTGCCGATATAGGATATCCTTCACCGAAGATCAGAATCCCACTGTTTTTAGACGGTTACATCAACTCGCAACATAAGGCAAGTTTTCTGTAATCCAAAGGTTTTGACTGCCAAATCAATATTTTAATGAATTGCAATTCAGGTCAATTGAACGATCATGTAAGTAGTCATAGCCCTCAAAAAGCGCCTGCAAGAATTGTAAACGGCAATATATAGGAAGCAGTATTTGCTAATGTAATACGACATTATAAAGAAAATATATAGTGTTAATATGCAGAAATTTTTCTGCTTAATACAATAACGTTGGATGTACACTATAAATGGTGAATTTTTCAATACCATCCCGACAACCACCTGCAAGATCTCATCAAAAGAGGAATTTGTATAGGTTGTTGATTGCAAGATCGGATATGAATGCTTCCTTAAGCGCCTGCAATCTTATCTTGAAAAATGTCAAAAGTATCAAAGATGAAAACTTATATCCGCTTACAACTTCTGTTGTTGTATGCTATTCGCGACCATTCACGGCAAATAAACCCTATGGTTCCCTTCCCCAAAAATGGAGTAAATTTGATAATCAACAATACCAGGCCACCCATGAAAAGCTTTTGCAAGCAAGGCACGAATTGTTTGCACACAGCGATATGAATGTTAGGAAAGCCCAAATTGTGCCACCAAATGTTCCTCTCGTATTTGATGGAGGGCAAGAATTAAAAAGCCCTCAAATTAGTACACAAGTGGATTACAAACTATTTGAAATCGATTTCTTTAAAATAGTGAGAGAGACAAATTTAGATATAGGAAGACGAATCCAATCTGAAATAGACAAATAGATAATTGATTTGTACGCAAAGATGGAGCTTCCAAATGCAGCATTCAATTTGAAAGTTGATGATGGTCTTTGACGGAGATTAATCATCCAACAATGCTCTTGCAGCCGACAGATAGTCGCTGCGGCTGAAGCGCGCCGTTATGGCAACACTCGCTAAAAGAGCTACAGTTTACATGGACCCTGATGTGCACAAGGCATTAAAACTAAAAGCAATATATACATCTCGGTCTATATCCGATCTTGTT
>MVDB01000125.1 GCA_002050025.1 Desulfobacteraceae bacterium 4484_190.2 | reverse complement strand
AGATGCGCGTTTATTTGCAGCAGATTGCTTATAGCCAAAACATCCTTTCCATCAAGGGCCTTGCAGAGGTGACCGTTGCCGGGTTGATCGGAGAAGTAGCAGATTTTAATAAATTTGATACCATCTCTGAGGTCATGAAATTGGCAGGCCTTGATCTTTATGAAATCAGTTCGGGCAATCACAGGGGGCAGCGCCGGATCTCCAAACGTGGCCGACCTCTGATGAGAAAACTGCTGTTTTTTGCGGCCATAAATGCGGTTAAATCCAAAGGAATCATGCATCAGAAGTATCACCAAATGCTGAACAGAGGCATGCTCAAGATGAAGGCACTGGTTGCCATAGCCCGAAAACTTCTGGGGCTTATCTTTGCCATCGTTCGCGATAACACGAAGTATGTGGAGAACTACAGCGATAACTATCATTACAAATTAGCGGCTTAAGTTGTGTGAAGGCGGGGAGACCTTCATCTGCGTCATTAAGGCGATATGATCGACCTTCCCACAGAGGATAGGAATATAGTTTAGACCCCGATGAAATGGGCACTGCATTTCATTGGGCAAGCAGCCCCAGTTAAATACGCTTCGCTGTTACTATCGCAAATTAAACGGGGCAAAGATCTAAGAGATAAACAAGATTGATATAGCCGCCCCAGAGTGAGCACACAGAGCAAACAGAAGTCAGAAGGGCAGAAGACAGTGTGCAATAGGCAGGAGAAAGTAGGGGCTGGGGGCAAATCTTTCCTCTTGACAAATGGTCCTTCGCAATTGAACTGGGTAAACACTATTGGGCAATTTCAGCCCCTCCGTACCTTACATATGTCAACCGAAACCATATTTAACTAAGCCCACTATAATACCTTAACC
Source organism: Desulfobacteraceae bacterium 4484_190.2 (assembly GCA_002050025.1). Taxonomy (GTDB): domain Bacteria; phylum Desulfobacterota; class DSM-4660; order Desulfatiglandales; family Desulfatiglandaceae; genus 4484-190-2. Next base: position 9,061 of record MVDB01000125.1, on the reverse strand, counting down.
CATTTCATCTTAAGGCTGTTTTGGGTAATAATACAACATGGTTTAAACGATCTGCTGATCTCACATGATCTCACACTCTATTTGAATAATCTCCAAATTAAACTGGGACCCGACAGCGGGATCTACACTCTGTCTCAATCCCCCCCTTGAAAAAAGTGGAATCAATAGGAATGCTCGAATTTATTGAGTTACCTTTTTCGTTTATTAATATCAGAATCCAGGATTTGCAAAATCTGAGGGCCACGGGCTTTAATGAACTTGTGAAAATATAATGCTAATACAGGGCGTAGCAGGGTCAAAACAGTGGTTTGTTGCGCTAACCCTAAGAGTCCTTGTTTGTCATGTTTTCACTCGAAATGCCCTTTGAATAGTTGGAAATTGCGAACTATGAATGCCTTTGTGCCGAAAATCCCGCTATCAGTGAAATACCTGGCCCTGCACCTGAATCGGTCAACCTGATCCAACTGGAAATCCCGTTCTTTTCCATTGTCGAGCCCATCAAGAGCCCCTTTTTCATACACGAATTTTCGGTAATCTTTCAGATGTTCCCTTTCCCCTTTAACACCTGCGGCGCCTGCCCAAGGGAATCAATTTTTTTCCCTCATTCCATCAGTGTGCAATTCATGCAGTGACAGCAGACGGCATTTAAACTGTTTTTCCCGGAAAAAACATTTGCGATTGTGTGACTTATTATAAAGCCGGGAGAATCCCTGCTTGATCTCTTTTACGTATTCTGAAAGTGATGTCCACTTTAGCCTGAAGAGAGGGATCTGACCTTGGGAGAGTTCCCGTTTATTGCACTTTTTCTAAGTGGACTTAACCAAATCTGTTTGATATTGTGGATTATGGTCGGTTGTCATAGACCAAACAAATAGTACCGTGTCGGTTAACTAATTATCATAGGTATTCGAGTCGTGGGGGGCAATAAAATGCTGCATCTTTTGTCCTCCCAACCGCCTTGTCTGGAGTAAGGAGGATGAACTATGAAGCGATCACTCTTTTTTTCAGTGTTGTCCCTGCTGGCTGCATTGATACTTACGCTCGCCTGCCTGCCGGGTGACTGTTACACGTCTGAGTCGTCTGGGGACCCGGCCTGCAAGTCAGCGGCTAACATCCAGTCGGCTCCTACACTGGAAGAACTGAAGAACACTACCTACAATGGCTTCGAGGGTCACCCTGGTCCTGTGATACTGACCGATGGCAGGTGGGTGGGCAAACCCTACGTCGAAGGAGGTGCTTCCAGGCCAGAGATTTACTTCCTTCGAGACTTTCGCCTTATGGGTGATGTTGATGGCGATGGCAAGGATGAGGCCGTCGTCCTGCTGGGCGAAAGCTCGGGCGGTACTGGCCAGTATATATATCTGGCAGTGGTTGATCGCAAAAACGGCAACCTGAAAAATATCGCCTTGACGCTGATTGGGGACCGAATCCAGATCCGTGAAGCGAGAATCGAGGGGGGGCGTGTCTTCCTGGATATCCTCCAGGCTGGACCGGGGGATGCCGCGTGCTGCCCTGGCGAGCTGGCCACGCGGGGGTGGGAGCTGATACCCGAAGGGCTGAACGAGTTCTGTGTCTCCAAGACGCACGGCCGCCTGACGCTCGCGACAATTGGTGGTACGGAGTGGTTGCTGCGCTCGTGGGACTTTGACGAGCCGGCGCCGACGGAGCCCGAAGTAACCATAATATTCCAGGACGGGCCTTTCACCGGAAATTGCGGCTGCAATAGCTACTTCGCTCCGGTGAAGCCGGGGGATATGCCGGGTGATGTATCTGTGGGACAAATCGGCTCAACCCGTAAGGCCTGTCCGGAGCAAATCATGGTGATTGAGGCCCGGTTCCTGGAACAACTCAGGGGCGTTAAAAAGTTTGGATTCATGATCCGGCAATTGGCGCTATCTTACGAAAATGACGGCGCTTGGGGGGTCATGCTGTTCGATGGGCGGAAGCTCAAACCTTAAGTACTGGCGGTTTGAACATGACAGTCAAGCATACTCGTACTCAGATTTTCTTATACCTGGCATTTTTGTTGGTTATTTGCGGTTTGATAATGCTACAAGGATGCGCATCCTTCAATCCAAAACCTATTGATAGCGTGCCGTTTAAGGAGCATGCACAGACCAGAAAAGACAGTGTTATGCGGGTTACTTGCGCCATTTTGACGTATGAGGATTCCCAGGCCATATTCGATATTGACCTTGAACACAGGTGGATGCAAGCCGTCTGGATAGAGGTGGAAAACAACGATGACCGCCCATACTGGCTCTTATCAACTATGATGGACCCTAACTATTTCGCGCCGGATGAAGTGGCCTATTCAAGCCGTTTCTTCATGTCTGAAAAAGCAAACGAGAAAATGGTAAAGTACTTTAGAAAGTTGAACTTCAAAAACCCTATTTTCCCGGGCACAGTCAGATCAGGATTCATATTTGTAAACCAGGATGAGGGAGATAAGGAAATAAATGTGGAGCTCTTGGCACATGAGCGGATGGAGGAATTTGACTTCTTCTTTTCTGTGCCCGGCCTGAGGGCACACACCTTTTTCGATTTAGAAAAACACTATCCTGCAGAACAAATACGTGAGGTGGAAGAAGAAATTCTGCGATTGACTCTCCAAAAAATGCCTTGTTGCACCACAAACAAAGATGGGACAATCAATGGAGACCCACTTAATCTTGTACTTATTGGTAATCCGAGAGATTTATTTCCTGCCTTCGTGCGCCGTGGCTGGCATCCTGCGGAGGAAACGTACTCGGGCTCTATCTGGAAAACCATAAAATCTTTTCTCTTTGGAAACCGGTACAGATACTCACCGGTAAGCCCTCTTTACCTGTTTGATAGAAAACAGGACATCGCCCTGCAAAAGGCACGCGGTACCATTCATCAGCGTAATCATCTCCGACTCTGGATAACCCCCTTGAAATTCAAAGGTAAGCATGTCTGGGTTGGTCAGGTAAGCCGTGACATCGGAATCCGATTCACCACTAAATCCAGTGATCTTGTTACCCATAAGATCGATCCGGATGTAGATGAGGCGAGAAACGGCCTGGCTGAAGACTTGCTCTTTTCCCAAGGGCTGGTGAAAGTAGGTTATGTCAAAGGAGTGGGACTGTCTACATCTGATAACCCCCAAAAGAACCTCACGGACGATACATATTTCACTGACGGACTGCGCCTTGTACTTATGCTTGATCGCCGTTCAATTCCAATCAGAGAAGTCCAATTTTTTCACTGGGACAATCCGCTATCCAACGCAAGAGCACTGGATCTTACAAAGTAGGGCCATGACCAAAAAGAGTTGTCATCTCTAAAAATGAGAACTGCCCCCTTGATATCTTAAAGTCAGAGAACTGTGCTCAAATGCCGTACAATCTCCTGCTTGGGTAGGGCACCAATCAGTTTGTCAATCTGGTTTCCATTCTTAAAGAGCAGCATAGTGGGTATGCTCTGAATGCCGTATCGTGATGCGGTCATAGGGTTTTCATCCACATTGAGTTTTGCAATTTTGATGCGGCCTGCATACTCTGACGCCAGTTGGTCAAGCACCGGCGCCACCATTTTACAAGGTCCGCACCAAGGGGCCCAGCAATCCACAAGGACTGCACCGGGATAGGATAAAACCACTTGGTTGAAGGTTTGATCGGTGACAGCCACAGGAGCGATATGGGCCTCTAAGGGTGCCCGGCACTTGCCGCATAAAGGTCCTTCATGTAGCCTTTTCTTTGGAATTCTATTCTTGGCCCCACATCTGTTGCACTTTACTATGATATTTTCTTCATTCATTTTTTTCGGCCTCCTATTTTATTGGAAAGATAATAATCAAAACCTTTCAATTATTTCCCCTTTTTCAATAAAAGATTCAATACTATGGTGGGCGTTATGAAGGGCAGCCACAGAGGTACTAAATTTGTCGTAAACCGGATCGTCTTCACCTAACAATTTTTTGGACCTCTCTAATATTTTTTCACCCTGTTTAAGGTAATCGGTTATTACATTTAGAATTTCCTTGCGTATTCGATGCTTTTCCCTCTCTTCAGCAATAACCGGCAGAAGTCGCTCAATTGAATATTCAACCAGTGCATCCCGCGGGGCATTGAAATCTTTTGATACTTCTTCAAGACAGCACAGGGTTTTCCGACTGATAACATACGTTTTTTGGATGCGATTAAGGATTTTAAATCTATCCGAGTTAATCTTATGTGCGATTAAGTTCAATGACCGGGTATCGTCGATTAAATGATCAAAAAGAGATTTTTGTTTAATGCCGAGATGAGCAGCGACCACACTGATTGCATCGATGGCTTTTCCAGTTAGTTTGAAAGTCGCCCGAACAGACTGTTTGCCTCTCAGATCCGAAGAAGAGGGCAGGGGCAACGAGGTATCGTTCCTCACTTTTTTCCTGTTTTTCTTATCCATTTCGTTCCCTTTTACAATGATTTAAGTTGTTAACAACTGCGTGTCATTACTAAAAACATAAAAAATAGAAAGTAATGCAATAAATATGTTCATTATTAACTTGACATAATGAAAAGCATGTTTAACATATGCGTAAAGAAAGTGAAAGAAAAAAATGTAGAGTAAAATTATTATAGTAAGGAGGTAAGAACAATGAACCTTGTAAAATGGAGTCCATGGAGAGAGATGGAGACTTTTCCAAACAGTATAAACCGACTTTTTGATGGCACGCTTTTCCCAGCAACATGGTTTAGTGAAGATTCAGAACTCCAAAACTGGAGACCGGTTGTTGATATATATGACAATAAAAAAAGCATCGTCATCAAGGCTGAACTTCCCGGTGTTGATAAGAAAGATATTCATGTTGATGTAAAGGACGGTATTTTGACCCTCAGTGGGGAGCGTTCCTGTGAAAATGAAGTGAAAGAGGAAAACTTTCATAAGAAAGAAAGGTTTTTTGGAAAATTTCAGCGGTCTTTTGCGCTTCCAAAAGGCTTAAATCCTGATAAGATTGATGCTGATTACAAAGATGGTGTTCTGAAGATAGAAATTATGAAACCTGAGGAAGAGGAGCCAAAAAAAATAGCGGTCCATTAAAAAAGACTAAGATCCCATTTTTTGGATCTTTAGCAAGAATGAGGGCAACATTGTTAGTCGACTGACTTGGCAGTGTTGCCCTTATTTTGTAAGCCTGCTGTAAGCTTTTTGCCTATTTGTGACTCGGGCCGAAATAGAGTTTGTGAAATTCCTTTAACAATGACCTGAGAGTGCTTATGTGGGAAAGATCGGTGGTTTGCTTGCATTTCATGGCATAGACCAGCATTTTGTGTAGCATGATCAATTTGTTAGCATAATTCTCAGTATCAACCTTGATTCGTTGAGTCATAAAATACTGAGTCACGATCTCTTGAAATTCATTAGCGTGGTTATCCTTATTCATAACCCAGCGGATAAGCTGATTGTAATCTATCGATTTACTGGTTTCCAGTTTTAGGATCTGCTTCATTGATTTTTCAATGGTGGTTATATGTTCGGCCATCATGTCGATTCTCATCTCATCATCGTAGATTCCACATGGAACCTCACAATGGGCCGCTGCATATGATACTGCGAACAAAACGATCGAAAATATCAACAGGCAGGGCCGCTGCATATGATACTGCGAACAAAACGATCGAAAATATCAACAGGCACTGAAAGAATTTTTTGGCCATGTTTTTCTCCTTTTCTTTCCTGAACTGTATCGGCATCCTGTGAGGATTTTTCAGCATTCTGTAAGGCAGGCCGGGTTTATGCCTTTATCAGCATTCTGTAAGGCAGGCCGGGTTTATGCCTTTAAGGACGCAAGTTTATTGCTCAGAAGTCTTATGTGTTTCATTTCCTCCTGTATAATGCTGTCAATTTTTTCTCTGCCGTAATTCTCCGGAACTAATTCCTTCATTCCTAAATAAAATACAATGGAATCTTTCTCCTGTTTGATAGCTTCCCGGAAAACCCTTATGCCTTTCTCAATCTCGGGCAAGTCTTCGGGCAGGACGAATCCGTCTTCTGCCTTTTCGTTAAATACACGAAGATCAGCCAACGCGCGCAGATACAGGGCTGCCTCATCTTCAGGGTCAAAGACCCTCGGTTCCCGTTCCTTATCTGACAAATCAGCCCTCATGGATGCGAAAACCCTTTCATGACCGTCTTCCATTGAAGCAAAATCAAGGAGCAGTTCGCGAATGGATTTATCTGAGATATTGTCGGCCATCTTCCTGTAAAACCTCGCCCCGTTTCTTTCAATCTGCTCCGCCATTTCGAATATTTCATCTACACTAAAATCGTAGCTCATGGTTTAGTAAACTCCTTTCATTTATTGAGTTACAAATGGGTTTATGTAACGTTAGTAACATTGAAGCCCTTTTCCTTTAGATCCTCCGCAGCCAGCCCAACGTCCTTTGTTTTTAGCCGCAGCACCAGGAACCAGTCTTCCTTGTCTGACTTGGGAATGCTCATAATACTCAAAAGAGGAATGTGATGTTTGTCCAGAACTTCAATGAGATCCTTTAGGTACCCAAATCGTTTACCGGATGCATCAATTGTGATACGCTTGCTATCACTATCGCCGAGGCCCAGGGCATTTGATACAACGTCCGTGATGTCTGATTCAGTAATGATACCGACAAGGTTTTTTTTCTCAATAACGGGAAAGGCTCCTATACCGTGTTTTTTACCAAGCGAAATTGCTTCTTCCACGGGAAGTTCCGGCGAAATAGTAACTGGATCTTTGACCATTATGTCGCCATTTCATGGTCTCCAATGCGGCCATAATCGGTGTTTTAATATCGACCGTTATAACCTCCTTTTTCATAAAATCCCTTACTTTCATGTTTTCCCTCCTCAGCAGTAAATCCTTTGTCTATGGTATAAGCATATTAATCTCAGCCGACATCTCCTCCCCTGCCATCATCACAGGGTTCATCGTCTTCATCAGATCTGGCTTGTTCTGCACTTGGGGCTGTAGTGCAAAAAGGAAGTTTGTCATCAACAATTTTCTTTTTTCCTTTCCCCTGGTCTTCTATTTCTTCGGCTTTTTTTTCTTCCATCACCTTAACCTCCTTTGATAATTTTTTTAACAGTCAAAATTCGCTTTTACTCTATCTCAAGCCTAATTGCAATAAGTATCCATGTTGGTTAGTGCCTAATATCCTCTTGCTAATCTATCTTTGCCCTGTACAGTAGAAGACTGTTGGAAACAACCGTTATGCTGCTCAAGGCCATTGCAAATGCAGCCAGTATTGGGTGAAGCTGTCTTAAAAACGCAGGCAAAAATTCAAAAGGATAGAGCACACCTGCCGCAACAGGGATGAGAACAATATTGTAAAAAAAGGCCCAGAAAAGATTCTGCCTGACTGTTCCCATAGTGGCCCTGCTGAGATTGATGGCCTTAGAAACTCCGGTCAGGTTACCACTGGCCAGGATCACATCGCCTGATTCTATGGCCACGTCAGTCCCTGTCCCAATGGCCAGGCCCACGTCGGCCTGGGCAAGTGCTGGAGCGTCATTGACACCATCGCCGACCATACCGACTTTCGCCCCTTTATCCTGGAGATCTTTGATTTTTTCGGATTTTTTTTCCGGCCTTACCTCTGCAACTATCTCATCAATATTAACTTCAGAAGCGATTGCCACAGCGGTCTGGATATTATCCCCTGTGAGCATGACCACCTTCAGATTGTGTTCATGAAGCCGGCCAATGGCCTCTTCTGACTCAGGCTTGACCGTGTCAGCAACGGCTATCAGACCTGCAAGCTTTTTGTCAACCACTACGAGCATCACCGTTTTTCCTTCATCCTGCAAAGAGCGGATTTTATCTTTTGCATCTAAAAGGTCCCATTCCATCTCATCAAACCAGTTTGGCTTTCCCACCAGGACATCCTGACCGTTTATTTTTGCCTGAACCCCGAGACCCCTTAAAGCTCGAAATCCCTCTGGTTCAGAGAGTTCGATCCTCCTTTTTTCTGCCTCTTTGACTATGGCCAGTCCAAGGGGATGTTCAGATCCCCTTTCCACCGACGCACCGAGTCTCAAAAGATCTCCTTCGTTCTGTTCAGATCCCCTTTCCACCGACGCACCGAGTCTCAAAAGATCTCCTTCGTTCTTAATAAGTGAATCAGACACAATCACGTTGACAACAGAGGGCTTGCCAATTGTTATGGTCCCTGTTTTGTCCAGAACAATCGTATCCAGTTTTGTGGCCATCTCCAGTGCCTCACTGTTCTTGAAAAGGATGCCTCATCTCCAGTGCCTCACTGTTCTTGAAAAGGATGCCTTTTTCAGCACCTTTTCCTGTTCCAGCCATAATTGCTGTGGGCGTTGCAAGTCCAAGGGCACAGGGACAGGCAATGACCAATACTGCTACCATTCGTATCATGGCAGGGACAAATTCGCCACCAATAGTCCACCAGAGGATAAAAGTCAGGAAAGCGATCCCGATTACGGCAGGCACGAACACAGCGGCAACCCTATCCGCCAGGGCCTGAATAGGGGCCTTGCTACCTTGAGCTTCCTGAACCAGCCTGATGATCTGGGCCAGGGCCGTATTCTTTCCGACCCTTTTTGCCTCAAATTTAATCCGACCCTCTCCATTGATAGTGCCGCCTGTAAGTCTATCTCCGGCATGCTTATCTACGGGGATCGGTTCTCCTGTTAACATGGATTCATCAACTGTTGATTCGCCTTCCAGGACCACCCCGTCTACCGGGATACTTTCGCCAGGGCGTACAATAATCACGTCTCCCACCTTGACCTCGGTAAGCGGGATCTCTCTTTCCTTTTCACCTTCCATAATGGTCGCCGTCTTTGGTCGCAGCCCCATCAGCTTACGGATAGCACCACCTGTGCGGCCTTTTGTCCTGGCTTCAAGCATTTTACCAAGCTTGATCAAGGTAATGATGACGGCAGAGGTTTCAAAATAAACATGCGCTCCCAGGGGAGCGTAAAAAAGTACAGCAAGGGAGTAGAAATAGGCAACCGATGATCCCATTGCCACCAGGACATCCATATTGGCGCTGCCATTTTTGAGGCTTTTCCATCCTCCAATGTAGTAATCCCCGCCAGTATAAAA
>MVDB01000124.1 GCA_002050025.1 Desulfobacteraceae bacterium 4484_190.2 | reverse complement strand
CAGGAATCGGAGGTCCGAACCAGGAGTTCGCAGTAGGAGCATCCCCGTATATAGACGACATTGGCAGTGTTGTTGTTGTCGGTCTTGACTCAGACGGAACAGACGGACCGACTGACCTGGCCGGCGCTATTGTCGATGAAAAAACTGCTTCTCGATCCCAGGTACTCAATATCGATATACACGACTGCCTCAATCGACATAATGTTACACCGGCAGTATTGAAGCTCCAGGATGCAATCATAACGGGATCAACTGGCACCAATGTCAATGACTTGAAAATCATGCTGATTTCAGGGTAGACTTTAGCATACATAGAGAAATTACCAAGCCATTCGAACCTTGAGGTTATTTCCAAGCCGTAGACTATGAAGTTTAACAATGAAGGCAACCTCCTTGAATTTTAATTGCTTGAAAATAATTCAATTTTTCTTTTTTCTTAATACTTATATCGGAAATCCAGATGTGAAATTGTTTTTGCTTGACGTGCAATGTGTTTCATGTTACGAGGAATATCTGTAGAGTTTTTAACTCAAAAAACATAGGAGAAAGGAGGTAGAAGCCAGAGAAAAACATAGAAAGTTGTTTGTTCGTTTACTTTTTAACCCCAAAACAATAAAAAAGGAGGTTGGAACGATGAGAAAAAAAGGCGTACTGGTTGGTCTGATTGTATTGGCAATTTTTGTCTTGGGAAGCGCAATTGGTACATCACCCGTTTTCGCAGCTAGTAAAGATAAGCCAATTGTATGGAAGGTGCAGACCCCCTGGCCTCAGGCCCTGTGGCAACATAAGGCCGCAGTCATCTGGGCCAAGGACATTGAAACGTTGAGCGGTGGACGTATGAAGATTGACCTTTATTCTTCCGGTGAACTCGTACCCGCTTTTGAGATCTATGACTCCGTTCGCGTCGGCACACTTGATGCAGGCCATACCTGGTCAGGATATAGCATTGGAAAGTTTCCGGCCCTTACCCTGGTCGCTGCAACACCGGCCTTCTTTGACTTGCTTGGGTATTACACCTGGATGTATGCCTGGGGAGGCAAGGAGCTGTGGCAGGAAATTTATGGGGACAGCGTAGTGGTAATGCCTGTCGGCATGCTCTGGGCAGAGGGCGGTGGATGGGCAAACAAGAAGATTCAAAAACTGACCGATTTTAAAGGACTCAAGTACAGGACCGTACTCATCTGGGGACAAATTCTATCCGAGGTGGGCGCTTCCGTTGTAACGCTCCCAGCGGGCGACATTGTTCCGTCCCTCCAGCGGGGCACTCTCGATGCAGCAGAGTTCAGTACGCCTGTAACGGACCTTGCCCTTGGTTTCCATGAAGTTGCCAAGTATTACTACTCTCCAGGGCTTCATCAGATCGCCGGTTTTACAGAACTTATCATCAACCCCAAAAAATGGGCTGCTCTTCCGGATAACCTGAAAGAAATAGTCAAAGGGGCCTCCGATGACGCGTTGGCCCATGCCTTGACCCATTGGATTGTGGCTGATTGCAAGGCTATCAAGAAATATAAAGATTATGGCACAGAGTTCATAAAGTTTCCTGATGAAATGCAACAGGAAATCCTTGAGAAGTTTGTTGATAAATATAACAACTATAAAAATCCCATGTTCCAGAAAATATGGAAGTCACAGAAGGAATTTCTTAAGCTCTATACACCCTACATGGATCTTCAGAAAGTGACCGCCAAAGTGGACGTAAACAAGTAGAGGTCTATTTCTGTCTTAATAGAATTTGGGCGAAGCGTTTAATCGTCGAACCGGCAGGCGCTTCGCCCTTAATAATGGGAATTGAGACTATGGAAATGCTCAGGAAAATCGTTAAGATCATCGACACAATAAGTGAGTGGTCTGGAAGGATCGCCTGCTGGCTTATCGTTCCGCTCGTATGCGGCACAGTTTATGATGTCTTGATGAGATACTTTTTTAAGGCGCCTACCAAGTGGGCATATGAACTAACCTGGATGGAATATGCCTCTCTTTTTATGCTGGCAGGCGCATATGGCCTTTTACATAACGTTCATGTGAGGGTGGATATTATTTATAACATGTGGCCAAAGAGGGCACAGGCTATCTTCGACACGCTCATGTACTTGATCATATTTTTCCCGCTTTTCTACATATTGATAACATACGGATATAAATACGCAGCATACTCCTGGAAGATCTGGGAACATTCCTACATAAGCTATTGGCAGCCGCCTGTTTACCCAATAAAGACAGTGATGCCGATAGCATTTACGCTATTCGCCTTGCAGGGTATCGCGGAATTCATACGGAATGCGACATTTGCCATAAAGGGGAGGCCGTTATGAGTCCAGAACACTTAGCAATAGCCATGTTTATCGGCGTCCTGGTGATGGTCATTGCCGGGGTCCCCCTCTATCTCGCGCTGGGCGGACTTGGCCTCGTGTTTGGGATACTAGGTGGGTGGGCGCCCCAGGTTTTCAACCAGTTCACAAGCCGCATCTATGGTCTCATGGCAAGCGAAGTTCTGCCTGCCGTGCCTCTCTTTGTATTTATGGGAGCGCTACTAACAAAATCAGGCGCTGCAGAAAAGCTCTTTAATGCCCTCTACCTTGCCATGGGTGGCCTGCGCGGGGGGCTGGCCCTGACAACCGTTTTTCTGGCTACTCTCTTTGCCGCAACCGCGGGAGTAATTGGCGCCACTGAAACCGCCGTAGGCCTTATGGCACTACCTGCAATGCTCAAACGGGGCTATAACGTCCCCCTGGCCTGCGGCAGCATCTGTGCTGGCGGTACACTCGGGATCCTTATTCCACCGAGCGTCATGCTGCTATTATATGGCCCCACGGCCGGTCTTTCGGTGGCAAAATTGTTTATTGGCGCCATTGGACCGGGCCTTCTCCTTTCGGGTCTTTATCTCGTGTATATTTTTATCCTTTGTATTGTGAAACCCGAGTATGGTCCTCCAATGCCAAAAGAAGACCGCAATATCCCTGCCCTAAAGGTGTGGTATGAAATTTTAAAATATATGATCCCTCCGCTCTTCCTCATTTTTGCGGTCCTCGGCACAATTTTAGTTGGCATAGCCTCCCCAACCGAGGCTGCATCTGTCGGTGCTATGGGGGCCGTCCTGGTGGCTGTTGCTTACCGAAACTTCAACTTCAGGGTCCTTTACGACGCAGCCATTCAGACACTACGGATTACGACCATGGTGATGTTCGTTGCGGCAGGGGCCATGATGTTTAGCGGTGTCTTCATGGCGTTGGGTGGGGCCAAATATATCGGTGCTACTATCGTGGCATTGCCCTTAGGAAAATGGGGTATCCTGTTCGCAATGTTGGTGGTCGTCATCCTTCTGGGCATGTTTATAGACTGGATTGGCATCCTGTTTATCGTCATTCCCATTTTTACTCCAATAGCCACGAACCTTGGATTCAACCCTTTGTGGTTTGCCTTGGTCATATGCACCAACCTCCAGATGTCTTTTCTGACACCACCCTTCGCCTACTCGATGTTTTATCTCAAGGGAATAGCGCCGAAAGAGGTGACCATGGGGCAAATATACCAAGGTGTATTTCCATTTATAGGCCTACAGATCATAGCCCTGACGTTGGTTATCATATTTCCCCCGTTGACCCTGTGGTTGCCCAGCTTAATGTAGTACTGAAGGCATAGAAGGATCCAAGGGAAACGCCTTTTGAAAAAGGTGTCCGGTTTTAAGAAGGGTAGCCTCGTCAAAGGGGCGCCCGATTATCTGCATACCCACTGGAAGTCGCTGATTGGAAAACCCGCAGGGGATACATAACACAGGGTTGCCGGCAAGATTGAAATAGCGTGTAAATCTGGTTAATGCAGATCGCACGCTTATTTCTTGATCAGTCCCTATGGATACTTCACTGCTCTCAATGGGAGGGGCATCCACACTGGTTCCTGGAACTACCAACAGGTCAACTTGCGAAAAAACATCGGCAAGGACATCTATTAGTTTGGTTCGAATTCGTAAGGCCTGGATATACCGGGTGGCAGGGATGGTCATTCCCAAACGTATGTTGGACATAACCTCTTCACCTACATCTTGCGGCCTATGACGGGCATGGGTTTCAAGGCATGTGGCCGCCTCTGAGAACAGCACCGTAAATGCTGCCAGATCAGATTCAATAATTCCTGGGATCTCTATCTCCCGGACACTTGCCCCAAGTGTTTCCATCCCTTTTACAGCCTTTAAAACAGCTTCTTTGACGTCCTTTCGGAGATTTTCATAAAAAAATGTTGTTGGCAAACCTATTACCAGACCATTAATGTTACCTTTCAATTGCGTGACGTAATCTTCCGGCTTGCAATTAACACTCGAATGATCTTTATAATCATACCCAGCAATAATCTGTAAGCCCAAGGCAATATCTTCTACCTGCCTCGCCATAGGCCCAACATGATCAAGAGACCATGCCAAGGGCAGAACTCCCCTGCGACTCACCAAGCCATACGTCGGCTTAAGTCCCACTGTACCGCAGAGGCTGCTGGGAATACGAATAGAGCCACCAGTATCCGTTCCAAGGGCCAAAGGTACAAAGCCTGCGGCCAGAGCTGCAGCCGAACCGCTGCTTGAGCCTCCGCACATCTTTGTAATGTCCCAGGGGTTAAGCGTGGCGCCATAATGAGGATTCCTGCTTGTAATACCAAAGGCAAATTCATGCATGTTCAACTTCCCAATGAGTATGGCACCAGCCTCTCTGAGTTTTTCCACAACATTCGCGTCAGCAACAGGGACATAATCCTTCCAAATTTTGCTTCCTGCCGTGGCAGGAGCCCCCGCTGTATCGAATAGGTCTTTCACGGCAAATGGTACTCCATGCAACGGGCCTCGCCAATGGCCTGCCATGATTTCATCCTGGGCCTTTTTTGCGTCAGAAATAGCATCCTCGTTGAACACACGCATAAATGCGTTAATCCTTTTGTCAAGTGTGCTAATACGCTCCAGACAGGCATTGATCACCTCGACTGGAGACACTTCCAGGTCCCGGATCATTTGCCCGAGTGTCAAAGCAGATAGACTTGTCAGGGATTGGCTATTCATCTTTTCTCCTCTTCAGGAATGCAAATACATGTGCTGGTTCATACTCGCGTTGGTCGAAAACACCCATCATCTCATAGGTTTTGGCAAGGTCCCATGCAAGCTCGGTAAACGTTTCAGCGTCTGTATCTCGTGGTACCCCATAAATTGGCAGTTTGATGCTTACGGGATTGGCTTTTCTTGACATTTTTCCCTCCATCTTCAGGTTTAACATCGCTTAAAAGAAAAAGATCCGCTACTATACCAGGGTTTAGCCTAACGTTGCACAAACATTTGGCCCAAAAGCGCTTCGTTCACCATGCCATCCAACCCCCATCCACCGGTAGAACCACACCATGAATAAAATCCGAGGCCGACGACGCCAAAAAGACGGCAGCCCCAGCAATGTCTTCTGGCTTTCCCCACCGGCCCGCCGGGGTTCGCCCAGTAATGGACCTGGATCGTTCCGGGTCATTTTGCAACGCTTCTGTCATTTCAGTAGCAAAAAAACTGGGGGCAACGGCATTAACATTTATTCCCTCACTAGCCCAGTCATTGGCAAGAGCTTTTGTAAGGCCAGAAACGCCATGTTTTGAGACTGCATAAGCCATTACATTGACACCGCCTTGAAAGGCCAGAACCGAAGCAATATTGATAATTTTTCCCCTTCCCTTTTTCAGCATGATCCGCCCCGCAGCCTGAGAAAGGATATAAGGGGCAGCAAGATCGATCTCAAGGGTGACATCCCAGTCTCTTTCAGAGTAATCTGCCGCAGGCGATCTCTGGATAATACCGGCATTGTTAACAAGGATATCCACATCTCCCATGGCTTCCACTACCGCTGAAATGACCTTCCGGGTCTCCTTTCTCTGAGTCAGATCAGCGCTATGGTGCAGATACCTCCTCCCCTGGTTCAATACGGCACTCTCAATCTCTTGATCCTCTTTGCGACTGACTACAGCTATGTCAGCCCCTGCCTCGGCTAAGGCCAAGGCAATTGCCTTACCTATTCCTTTTGTACCACCTGTCACCACGGCAA
>MVDB01000009.1 GCA_002050025.1 Desulfobacteraceae bacterium 4484_190.2 | reverse complement strand
CCTCTCTCATAACGCTGATAATATATCTTTCCATCCCGGTATACTTCCACTACCAGGTACTCAGACAGGGCATTTACAACTGAAACGCCGACCCCATGAAGTCCTCCTGATACCCTATAGCTCTTATTGTCGAATTTCCCTCCGGCATGCAGTTTGGTCATAACAACTTCCAAGGCTGGCATCTTCTCAGTTTTATGCATGTCCACCGGTATCCCCCGACCGTTGTCAATAATAACCGCACTATCATCGCTCAAAAGTCGGACGTCTATAGAGTCACAGTATCCAGCCAATGCCTCATCTATACTGTTATCAACCACTTCATATACTAAGTGATGAAGCCCTTGAGAAGCGGTATTGCCAATATACATAGCCGGCCTTTTTCGAACTGCCGCCAATCCCTCCAGAACTTTTATATCAGATGCAACGTAAGTATTTTTTTTATCTTCCATTTTATAGCCTCATTGGCATAATTAGACCTAAGAAACCCTGGTCAGCATCCCCTTTTAGGATACATGGTTTCGAATTATCAATAAATCCCAAAGATACAGATTCGCTTTCCATAGACTGAAGTGTGTCTATGAAATAACGGGGATTAAAACCCGCTTCCAGCCTCTCACCCTGGTAATCAACCTTAATATTTTCCTGTGCTTCTCCAAGGTCAGGATTTGTAGAAACAAGTTCCATAATGTTATCCTCCAAGGCAATCCTGACGGCCCGGTATCGTTCATTGCTTAAAATCAGCATTTTTCGCATGGCTTCCAAAAGTAAAATTCTTTCGATTTCAATAGAATGCTTTTCTTCACTGGGGATTACTGCATGATAATCAGGAAACTTTGCCTCAAGTAGACGTATTACTAATATGGCGGTTTCCTTTTTGACAACAAAATTTTTCTGTTTTAACCCGATCTGGACAGGTCCACCCTCGGCAGCAAGTTTATTAAGTTCATTCAAGCCCTTTTTTGGAATCATTATACCATTGGGTAAATCTAAAGATTCAAGGTCAGGGATCGGTTTATCAATCATTGACAGCCTATGGCCATCGGTCGCCACCATTCTCAAAGAAGTCTTTTCCTCATGAACAATCTTTTCTGTAAATACACCTGACAGCTTGAATCCTGCCTCTTCTATGGTTACTGAATAGACGGTCTTGTTTATCATTTCGCTGAGAATACTTCCTTCTACTTCAATCATTTGTACACCTTCAGGCTCAACAAATGTCGGGTATTCATCCGCAGGAAGGCACGCAAGATCAAAGCGTGCAACATCGTCTGACATATAAACCCAATTGTTTTCTTTTTCTTTTATATGAAAATTTGATTTCCTGCTTTCCTTAAGAATTTCAAATAGTTTTCTACCAGAAATAGCTACGTTTCCCTCCTGGATCACATTACCCGGCACAGTTTGCTGGAAGCCGATTTCCAGGTCAGTGGCTGATATGCGCACTTCTGTGCCTGTGGCACTTAAAAGGATTGTTGAAAGGATAGGCATGTTGCTTTTCCTTTCAATTATACTTTGAACTCTCGAAACGCATTTAAAAATTTGGTCACGGTCAATTTTTATTTCCATTTTTTTCCTCCAGAATGTAAAGTATTATTATATTTTATATATAAAACTAATCTTAATAATATATGAATGTAAAATTGTTTAATTATAATGTATCTATTTTAAAATACTTAAAAAATATTTGATTGTTTTTTTAGAACTTTTTGTGGTTTTCTTTTCAAAACAGACTTTTCATCATATATAATCAGGTTTTAGACAAATTCTAACATCATATTTTATAAAAACTTATTCTAATCTACTCCCAAACACGCCAATATATCGAAGATCTATCCTTATTTTCAAAGTGCTAAAATATGAAAATAGCCTAAATTATTGAGAAGTTACAAAAAATCCTTGTAACTTATTTATATCATTAAAAACTTCCTTTTTTATTTCTTTTTCTTTTTCAACCCTTTTTAAGGCATATATGACGGTAGAATGGTCTTTATTACCAAACGCTTTACCAATATCCTTAAATGAAGAATCAGTTAAATTTCTGCACAGATACATGGCAACCTGTCTGGGGTAAGAAAATTTTCGCTTTTTTCTATTTGATATAAGGTCTGAAAGAGGTATACTAAAATATTCAGCAGTGCGCTTTTGTATTTCATTTAGGCTTATTTTACGAAAAAGTCTTTTCTTGATGATCGATTTAACTGTGGATATATCAATTTCGCGCTGGTAGAGGGAGGTATATGTTTCCAGGCTTACCATGTATTGCATTATGGTCTTTAGGTCAGTTGTGGCATTAGCAAGGAAAAACGCTACATCCTCAGGTAGTTGTAACTTTTTTTCTTTAGCCTTTTTCTTAATAATTTTTATTTTAATTTTTTGATCAGGGGAATGTATTTCTGCCAGCAGGCCACCTTCCAAACGTGATCTGAGACGATCAAGAAGCGTGTATATTTGACTCGGAGGGCTGTTCCCTGCCATAACAACTTGTTTTTTTGACTCGCAAAGGAGGTTAAGTATAGTTATTAATTCCTGCTGTGATTTTTCGCGTCCAGCAAGCATGTGGATATCATCGAGAAGGAGAAGGTCCAGATTTCTGTAATATTTTCTGAACTCGGTGATTTTTCTGTTTCTGGAAGCAAGTGAAAAATTGGAAGAGAATTGATTGGCAAAAACATATCGTACTTTTGCAATCGGATTGTTCTTGAGGAAGTGATTACCGATGGCATTTAACAGATGGGTTTTACCAAAGCTTAGTTTACTAAAAATAAATAACGGATTGTAATCTCGAGCTGGCTTGTTCGCAACGTCTAAGGCTGATGTGTAGGCGAATCGATTGTTTTTGGCTGTTATGAAACCACTGAATGTCAATAAAGGGTTTAGTTGGTGATTCAACTTAGTGGTTGAAATCTGAGAGCTTTTGTGTTTTGAGATGTTTTTGTCTTGGTGTTTTGATAGTTTGATATATGTAAATCGGATTTCTGGTGATAAGTTTAAGATACTTTCGAATGCCGTTTTAATCTCGGTGATATAGCGATCATTAAGCCAGGTGGCAACAAACTTATTGGTAACTTCTATTTCGGCCAGTTCGGGATTTAGTTGTTTAAGGGCTGTATGAGAAAACCATGTCTCAAATTCAGATCGTGATATGTATGATTTAAGATGACTGATTATTTGGGCCCATATTTCTTTTTTTTTTGGCATTATAAACAGTTACCGGCGGGTCTGTAAATTTATATATATTTCTGAACACTATAAGAATTCAGTTGCAATATCAACTAAAATATCTTGGTAAGGGAGGTTATGATGACTTATTCAATAGGTCTTGCAGGTAAGGGTGGCACGGGAAAGACGACCATTGCGGGTCTTCTAATAAAATACCTTGTTGAAAAAGGAAAGACACCTGTCCTCGGCGTTGATGCTGATGCAAATTCGAATCTGAATGAGGTTCTCGGCCTTGAGGTCTTAGAAACACTGGGGGATGCAAGGGAGGAAATGAAAACAGGGGTTTCCAGTGGAATGACCAAGGATATTTTCATGGAGATGAAACTGCAGGAGGCAATTGTTGAGTCATCAGGTTTTGACCTTATTGTCATGGGGAGACCTGAGGGGGCTGGGTGTTATTGTGCTGCAAATAGTCTTCTAACCGTGTACCTTGAAAAACTTATTGATAACTACTCGTACGTGGTAATGGATAATGAGGCAGGTATGGAGCATATCAGCCGTCTTACAACAAATGATATTGATCTACTTCTTGTGGTGTCAGATCCCACGCGCAGGGGGATTCAAGCGGCAGGAAGGATTGTTGAACTCACGCAGAGCCTTAGTCTTAATATAGGCCGCAGACACCTTATTATTAACCAGTCAAGGACAGGACAAAGTGAAGCGCTAACCCAAGCCGTGCAAGAATATGGGTTAGATCTTATTGGTATGGTACCTGAGGATTCGGAATTGAGGGATTTTGACCTTAACGGTAAACCGACAGTAGAACTGGTCAATGAAAATCAAGCCGTTAAGGCAGCATACGAAATTTTTGAAAAGATATTCGAAACATAAACATTTATACATATTTTTTGAGTTTCTTGGTGATGAACCGTTAATAGCATCAATATATTGTGTTTTCTTACTCTATAACTACAATATAGTCTATTAGTATTGGTCTAAAAACCCCTTTAAATTACTGTAAAAATTACTTGACAATGGGCATATGTTTATCTATGTAACGATGTAACTTCTGATTGATTGGTAAAACACCTTTCATAATGTCATTGGGAGTCTCCGGCGGGGAGGGGGCTACTCTCAGGACGGTGTAATAAGGAAAACAGACTGGCTGTAAAAGGAGGCTGTAATTATAAAATTGTTTCGGCACTCCATGACTTTAAATTACGTATAAACGGACTTTTTACAAAATCATCAATTCTGAGGTGAGAATTATTTGTTTTGGGTGATTTTGCAATTTTTTCACAACAGATTTTAGATAACAAATCCAAGAAGGAGGTAAAAAAATTGGCTTTTGATATTCCCAAACAGACCTATTCCGGAAAGATAGGGGAAACAATTATTGGAACGGGTAGTGGTGCTGTAAAGCTGGGAGGAGAGGATTCATATCCATTTCATCTATTTGAAGGAGAGATGCCAAATCCTCCAAAGATTGCGATGGAGGTGTGGGACTATGATCCTTCAGAAGAATGGCCTGCAGCGGCTGTCGAGCCGTTTAAGGATGTCATTTCATCGCCAGATGCCTGGGCCAAAAAATGTGTCGACGAATACGGTGCAGACATGATCGTTCTCCAGCTTAAAAGCACTGATCCCAATGGAATGGACAGGGGTGCGGATGAAGCCGCAGAAGTAGCAAAAAAGGTTTCGGACGCCATTGATGTACCGCTTGTTTTGTGGGGCACGGCAAATAATCAGAAAGATGAAGATGTTCTTAAGGCCATATCAGAGAAGTCTGAAGGGAAAAACCTTGCCTTAGGGCCAGTTGAAGAGGCAAACCACAAGGGCGTGGGTGCCAGCGCGCTGGGCTATGGTAATCTTATTGTTGCATCTACACCTATTGACGTGAACCTGGCAAAACAGCTAAACATCTTACTTGGTAACCTTGGCGTCCAGAGCGAAAAAATAATAGTAGACCCCACGACCGGGGGACTCGGCTATGGCATGGAATACAGTTATTCCGTTATGGAACGGATTAGTATGGCCGCCCTGACACAGGAAGATGAAAAGCTCCAGATCCCCATGATCAACAATATAGGAAATGAAATCTGGAAGTGCAAGGAAGCAGGCCTTGGCATTGAGGAAGCGCCAACCTTGGGTGATCCAGAAAAACGGCCCATTCTTATGGAAGCGGTCGCGGCTGTATGTTATCTCATGGCTGGATCCGATGTGGTCATTCTGAGGCATCCTGAAACAGTGCGCTTGACACGTGCATTTATTGATCTGATGATCAACGGCGGGATGGCCAGTGATGTACAGGAAATCTCGAAGCGTTTGGAGGCCGGGGAGGCAGATCTTGTTTCCTTGTCACCGGAGCCGAACTTAGACTTTGGGGAACCGGAAGCCGCTCCGAAACCAAAGGAGCCCAAACCCGAGAAAAAGGCGGCTTCTCCCAAACCTGAGAAGAAAGAGGAAAAACCTGCTGTAAAGCCGAAAAAGAAAGTCGTTGAAATGAAGCCCAAGGCAGAGGAAAAACCTAAGGCCGAGGATGAGGCCGCTGTGAAGGCAAAGGCAGAGGCAGAAGCTAAGGCCAAAAAAGAGGCCGAGGTAAAGGCGAAGGCAGAGGCGGAGACTAAAGCCAAGGTAGATGCAGAGGCCAAAGCCAAGGCGGAAGCAGAGGTAAAGGCCAAAGCCAAGCAAGAAGCTAAGGCAAAGGCCGATGCAAAGACGAGGGAACAGGAAGAACTACAGGCCCTGAGATACAAAAGGGCCTTGGAGAGGGAAAAACATGAAGCCGAGATGGCGGCTGCTATAGGGGAAGAGATTCCAAAGACACCGTCCGAGAAGCAGTTTAGCCTGGTGGAAACACTGACTCGTAATCTGGAGCGTATACATAAACGTATATGATAACGGATTAGAAGAGGCGAAAACAGGGAGTCTTAAAATGACAGGTCAAGAAGCAGAAGTTAATACCCGTAAGGGAAAAAAGGGTGTCAAGACGGTGGCTAACAAGCAGCTTAACCTGGTAGACAGGTTGATGGATAAGGTTAACCGCATACACAAGCGTGTATAATTTAAAATGCAAACCTAAAGATAATAGAGGAGGAACCTCAGAATGGCTACGGAAGAAGTCAAGAAAGTTGTTGTGAAGAAGGTGAAACAGCCGCCAAGGCCGGAAGATTTGGCCCTTGATGTGGCGAGCCAGCAGATGATTGTGAGGTCCAGGGAGATGGAGGTTGAGACCATCTTTGACAGGGCCCAGACTATGAAGCAATGTAGTATCGGGGTCCAGGGGACTTGCTGTAAGAATTGCGCCCAGGGGCCGTGCAGGTTGCCATTGCCCAAGGGCGGGATAGAAGGAGAAGATACGCGAAAAGGCCTCTGCGGCGCAACGGCCCAAACCATTGCCGCAAGAAACTTTGCAAGGATGGTGGCGGGTGGAGCGGCCGCCCATTCCGATCACGGCAGGGCCGTGGCAGAGACATTCCTGGCGGCGGCCAGGAAAGAGACAGATGACTATCACATCAAGGATACCAAAAAACTCCTTGAAATCGCTCCTGATTACGGTGTGGACATCACAGTTGAAGGGGAGAATGGCGAGATCCTTGACCGGGATACAGATGAGATTGCAGTGGAAGTCGGGGAAAATGCATTGGCACAGTGGGGGCAGCAGTCAGGAGAGGTCTGTACGATAAAGAGGGCACCGGCAGCCCGTTATGAGCTTTGGAAAAAGCTGGGTGTTGCTCCAAGGGGAATTGATCGGGAAATTGTAGAGATCATGCACCGGACACATATTGGCGTGGACCAGCACTACGAAAACCTTACTCAGCAATTCAGCCGGGCCGCCATTGCGGATGGCTGGGGCGGTTCCATGATAGCTACTGACTTGCAGGATGTGCTTTTTGGTTGTCCATATCCCGTAAAAAGTACTGCAAACCTGGGAGTGTTAAGGGAAGATCATGTAAATCTTGTTATACACGGGCATGAGCCGCTTTTGAGCGAGATGGTTGTGCAGGTCGCCGAACTTCCCGAAATGATAGAGTTGGCCAGGCAGAAAGGGGCTAAGGGTATTCAGTTAAGCGGGATCTGCTGTACGGCCAATGAGCTTCTCATGAGGCACGGTATTCCTCTTTGTGGTGACTTTTTGCAGCAGGAGTTGGCCATTATAACCGGCGCCGTGGACGCAATGGTTGTGGATGTGCAGTGTATAATGGAGAACATAGCAAACGTTGCAGAGTGTTTCCACACCAAGATCATTACCACTAACCCGAAGGCAAGGATAGAATCGGGTGATACGATCCATATAGAATTTGACGAGCATACGGCATTTGAGGATGCAAAAAAGATTGTCAGAACAGCTATTGAGAATTTCCCCAACAGGGAAAAAGAGGTCCACCTTGGCGGGACATTCCGGGGATCATATTCTACCCTTAATGATAATATCATAAATGGCCGGATACGGGGTATTGCCGGCGTGGTTGGGTGAAACAACGCCCGGACCTCTCTGGATGAGGGGCATGTCACAATTTGTAAAGAATTGATCAAGAATGATGTTATTGTTCTTGCCACGGGGTGCACGGCCATTGCTGTTGCCAAAGCAGGGCTTATGACACCGGAAGCGGCAAAGGTCTATTGCGGTCCCGGCCTTGCCGAGGTATGCGAGACAGTGGGGATACCTCCGGTCTTGCATATGGGATCATGTGTGGATAATGCGCGGATACTTATGGCTGCCACGGAAGTAGTCAAGGCAGGTGGGTTAGGCAATGATATTAGTGAAGTTCCTGTAGCCGGTTCAGCTCCTGAGTGGATGAGTGAAAAGGCGATCAGTATTGGGCATTATTTTGTTACGGCCGGGGTTTATACGGTTTTCGGCGGGACCGCCCTTCCTGTTACAGGAGCGCCCGTTTTTCAGAATCACCTGTTCAACGAACTGGAAGGGTTATACGGTGGCATGTGGGATATGGAAGAAGATCCTATCAAACATGCGCACAAGATGATCGCGCATATTGACAAGAAGCGTAAGGCATTGGGTATTGACAAAGCTCGAGAGAGAGTGCTCATGAGTATGGCCGATCGCCGAGAACTGGAAGCAGCATAAAATTAAAATTAATACCTCTTAAGAAGGGAGGACATAGATTATGTCTAAGTTGGTAGCATTTGCAGTAGTACAGGGCGCCTATAATATCGTGTCCAAGGCAGAAGGAAAATACAAGGAGGCCCTGGAAAAATATGGAGGAGCACAGAAACTGGAGTTTCCCAACACAGCTTATTATTTGCCGATCATTTATTCGTTGACCGGAATCAAGGTAACTGACCTGGATTCTGCCAAACAGGTTATGGATTTCTCACGGGCACTTTTACCACCACATATCAAGAACGATTGTAATCTCCCATATCTCGGGCCCATTTTAGATGCAGGCATGGGGGCGCTATTTGCTGAGGAAATCGTTGAGGGCATCCGGTACGTGGAAGAACCGGATTTCTACCAGCCGGAGGTTGAAGACCCGGACGTGGACAACGGCAAGATCTGGTTGGGCGCGGCCGATGACGCCATCATGCGCAAAAGGGGCGTGGAGTTTGTGGACGGTACGGCACCAGGATTTGCGGCCATTGTTGGCGCGGCCCCGGATTCTGCAACGGCAAAACAGATTGCAGAGGAATACCAGAAAAAGAGTATATATGTGTTTATGGCGGCAAACCAGCACGGGACTACTTTTACGGAGCAGTTGATACAGGAAGGTGTCCAGATCGGGTGGAACACCCGCCTGGTATCCTTTGGCCCGGACATATCGGCCGCGGTGTTTGCTCTTGGGTTTGCCAATCGAGCGGGACTGTCTTTTGGAGGGGTTGTTCCGGGCGATTACAAGAAAATGTTGGCCTACCAGAAAGACCGTATCTTTGCTTTTGTAGTGGCCTTAGGTGATGTGAATGCCGAATGGGCGGCCAATGCGGCAGGCGCTATTAACTGGGGTTTTCCCACAATTGCTGATACGGATATTCCCGAGATATTGCCCACCGGTATATGTACCTATGAGCACATTGTGGCCAATGTGCCCCATGATGAAATAACCCAAAAATCCATTGAGGTCCGGGGCCTCAAGGTGACTGTCAGTGAGATAGATATCCCCCTTGCCTATGGCCCGGCATTTGAGGGTGAGCGGGTCCGCAAGGACGATCTCTATCTCGAAATGGGTGGCAGCAAGACCCAGTGCACTGAGCTGTGCAAGATGGCCGAGATGAACAAGATCGATGATGGCAAGGTGGAGATTATTGGCAAGGATGTGAAGGATATCAAAAAGGGTGACACACTGCCTCTCGGTATCTATGTCCAGGTGGCGGGTCGTGAGATGCAGGTTGACTTTGAGCCGATCCTTGAAAGGCAGGTCCACCATCTGATCAACTATGCCCAGTATGTCATGCACATCGGGCAGAGAGATATTTCGTGGATCAGGGTAAGCAATAATGCCATTGAAAAGGGCTTTACGCTCAAGGATATTGGCACTATTTTACACGCCAAGCTCCACCAGGACTTCGGGAGCATCCTTGATAAGGTGCAGGTAACCCTGTATACCAATAAAAAAGATGTGGATGACCTGACAAAGAGGGCCAGGGCAGAATACAAGGTAAGGGATGAGCGGGTTGAAAATATGACCGATGAGACTACGGATATATTTTACTCATGTACACTCTGCCAGTCCTTTGCCCCGAGCCATGTCTGTGTGGTCAGTCCTGAAAGAACGGGACTTTGTGGGGCCTACAACTGGATGGACTGTAAGGCATCTTACCAGATCAACCCAACAGGGCCTAACCAGCCCGTTGAAAAGGGAGAGGTCCTCGATCCTGTTTTGGGGCAGTTTAAGGGTGTCAATGAATTTTTATATAAGGCGTCTAGACAGGCTATAGACCACTACAATTTTTATAGCATTGTCAATGATCCCATGACTACATGCGGTTGCTGCGAGGCCATTGCAGCGGTTCTGCCTGGATGTAACGGTGTTATGACGGTCCACAGGGATTACACAGGTATGACGCCATGCGGCATGAAGTTCTCGACCCTGGCAGGTACAGTTGGTGGTGGACTGTCTACCCCGGGTTTTGTTGGCCATGGCAAATTTAACATAACCCAGCGTAAGTTCATATTAGGTGACGGCGGACTCCTTCGCATGGTGTGGATGCCCAAGTCCTTGAAGGAGGAGATCAAGGAGCGCTTAGACAAACGGGCAGCAGAGATGGGTGTACCTGACCTGTATGATAAAATAGCCGATGAGACTGTAGGGACTGACGAGGAATCGGTTATGGCCTTTCTAAAGGAGAAAGGCCATCCGGCCCTAAAGATGGATCCCATTGTGGGATAAAGGAGTAAGCGAAATTTATTTTCGGACGCAGATAAGCGCAGATTATTGAGACGAAAAACAAATATAAAAAATCTGTGTATATCTGTGAAAATCTGCGTCCTATTATAATAATTAGGAGTGTATCATGGGATTAACTGGAATTCAGATTTTTAAGATGTTGCCTAAAACGAACTGCGGGGAGTGCGGTGTTCCCACATGCCTGGCCTTTGCAATGAACCTGGCCTCGGGGAAGGCGGAACTTGATGCATGCCCCTATGTGTCTGATGAGGCAAGGGAACAATTGGCCGAGGCTTCTGCACCCCCGATTCGGCCGGTTGCTATTGGTGCCGGAGAGAGGTCCTTCAAGGTGGGCGGTGAAACGGTCATGTATAGGCATGAGAAGACCTTTTATAGCCCCACAGGTTTGGGCGCAATGATCTCTTCAGACATCGATTCAGAGGCCTTGGATAAAAAACTGAAGGAGTGGAATGCCTTACAGTATGAAAGGGTCGGTTTGAACTTGAGACCTGAATTGGTGGCCTTGAAAGATGTCAATGGCGACAGTGGGGCCTTTGCAGCTCTGGCAAAAAAGATTGCCGGAGAGAGTGAATTTAACCTTGTTTTAATGAGCGACAAGGTAGACGTGTTGAAAGCGGCTATAGATGGCTGTGCCTTTAAAAAGCCAGTTCTTTATGCTGCCACGGCGGATAATGCAGAAGCAATGGGCAATCTTTCCAAAGAGACGGGCCTGCCCCTGGCCGTGAAAGCGGATAATATAGATGACCTTATTGCGCTCAGTGATAAATTGACGGGCATGGGCCTGAAAGACCTTGTGCTTGATTCTGGATCTCGAGAAATAAAACAGGTTTTTGAGGACCAGGTGGCCATACGAAGGGCTGCGCTTAAGGCGGGAAACAAGGCCTTGGGTTTTCCAACGATAACTTTTCCCTGTGAAATGGCAGAGAATTTAGATGTGGAGACGGTTATCGCCTCTTTGCTGATTGCCAAGTATGCAGGGATTGTGGTGCTCTCTGATTTCAAAGGAGAGAGCCTCTTCCCGCTGTTGCTGGAAAGGTTGAACATATTTACTGATCCACAGCGGCCTATGATGGTGACAGAAGGCATTTATGAGATAGGTACACCGGATGAAAATTCCCCGGTGTTGGTAACCACCAATTTTTCCCTGACCTACTTCATTGTGAGCGGTGAAATTGAAGGAAGCAGGGTGCCGAGCTGGCTCCTGATTATGGACACTGAAGGCCTTTCTGTCATGACTGCCTGGGCTGCCGGAAAGTTTTCAGGGGATGTAGTGGGCATGTTTGTGAAAAAATGTGGTATTGCTGATAAAGTTGCCCACAAAAAGATTATTATCCCTGGTTATGCTGCGGCCATCAGCGGTGAGATGGAGGAGGAGTTAGGCGACTGGGAGATTCTGATCGGCCCAAGGGACGCGTCGCTGCTCCCTAAATTTCTAAAGGACATGGCATAGGCTTTATTCTCATTATTGCTCCTTCCCTTGTGTGAGAGGGTTAGGTGGTGTAACATCTTGAGAATGTAGAAGAAATTCCAAATAACTAAATTAAAAGGAGTGTGTCCATGTTATTAATTGGAGAAAGCTTGAATGTAATAAGTAATGTGATTGGAAAGGCATTTAAGGAAAAGGACCCAGGTCCCCTTGCCGAGGAGGCAAAGCGGCAAAAGGAAGCGGGAATGGACTGGATCGATATCAATCTGGGTCCTGCAAGGAAAGGGGGGCCTGAATTGATGGAGTTTGTGGTAAAGACCGTCCAGGAAGCCATCGGCGATACCCCGTCCCTTTGCTTAGATACATCCAATATCGAGGCCATGGAAGCGGGCCTGGCAGTGCATAAGGGAAAGGCCATTATCAACTCGATTATGGTCAGGCCGGAGCGATATGAAAAGATGATACCTCTTGCCGTCAAATACAAGGCCGCAATGGTGGCATTGATGTGGGGCCCGGAAGGTCTGCCAAGAGATGAAAACGAAAGGGCTGCCCTGGCCGTTGAAATCGGTTATGCCGCCAATGAGGCGGGAGTTCCCAATGAGGACATGTTTTTTGACGGGATTGTCACTCCGGTGAACATTCAGCAACCACAGGCGTTAAGCCTGATGGCCTTTCAGGAGATGCTCCAGGATATATTGCCCGGGGCAAAATCCACTTGCGGGCTCTCCAATATTTCTAATGGCCCCCCGGACAATCTCAGGCCTATCCTAAACCAGACCTATATGGTCATGTTGGAAAGGAAGAGTATGTATTCTGTTATTGCGGACCCGTATGATAATGGATTGATTGCCCTTGCCCGCGGGAAAAGACCTGATATTGTGGAGCTTATCCATAAGGTGATGGATGATGAGGTGGTAGACGAGAAATCTCTTCCGGAGGAACTCAATGATGGCTGGAAGTTATCTGATTATGTGAAGACAGCCAGAATTATTTTGGGTAAATCTCTGTACTCGGATTCCTGGCTCGAATTATAAAATTTTGGAGTGATTGATAAACGTTTGTTACTATATGGGGCCTCCCCGTGGCACTAAGTATAGTGTTGTGAGGAGGTTCTTCTGTTTTAAAGCGAGAGACATGAACCGGATGAATATTGTATGGAGTTCTTGAAAGTCCTTTTTTTGTGGTTATTTTAAATAGATATGGTAACATTTTGTAAGTTCTCAATAAGCTCGGGCATTTCGATTGCTTCCCCCTTTTGCAAAGGGGGATCGAGGGGGATTTTTTTAGATCCAGCCGGCCTTATTGAGAACTTACACATTTTCTTCGAATGGCGCAACAAAGGACACCGGATCAAGAGGTGAGCAATCGATATGAACGAAGCAAATACCGCTGCCACTACCCCTGGAGACCTGGAGAGGGCTGAGCAGGACAAGATGATTGAGGATAATCTGGGCAGAATCGGAAGGAAGATTCTGGTTATGAGCGGAAAGGGAGGCGTTGGTAAAAGTACAGTTGCAAGCTATTTGTCTTTGCTTTTAAGCAGAAATGGAAAAAAGGTTGGCCTCCTGGATGTGGATCTTCATGGACCGAGCATTCCCCGTCTTATGAATATACAGGGGGGGCTGGATATGCCTGAGGAGGGTGTGGTCAGGCCATATAGCTTTTCTGATAATCTATCTGTTGTCTCGCTGGAAATGGTTTTGGGTGATAGGGACATGGCTGTAATCTGGCGGGGACCTTTGAAAATTAGTGCAATAAGGCAATTTATATCCGACATAGATTGGGGTGATCTGGATTATCTGATTGTTGATTCCCCTCCCGGGACGGGGGATGAACCCCTTACAGTAGCTCAAACCATTCCTGATGCAGAAGCCGTCATAATAACCACACCGCAGGAGATAAGCCTGGCAGATGTGAGGAAATCAATCAATTTCTGCAAGCAGGTGAATATGAAAATTACGGGTGTGGTTGAAAACATGAGTGGTTTTGTTTGTCCCCATTGCCGAAAGAAGATCTCCATTTTTGGCAGTGGAGGGGGAAAAGTAATGGCTCGCCAAATGGATGTTCCCTTCCTCGGAGAAATTCCCCTGGACTTACAGATGGTTGAAATGGGGGACAAAGGGAAACTGGACGTACTTATGGAGAGGGCTGATCTGGAAATCAATAAGGTATACGAACAGATCGCAAACAGGATTGTCAAGGGAGCTTAGGGGCTTGGCCCCATGTGTAAGGCAGGCTTACAGAGCCTCAGTAAATATCTATAATTTTCCCGCCTTGGCGGGATAGAATTTCCGAGACGTCTAATTTATAGAAGTAGTTTTGATATATTGATTTAATGGAGGAATTTAGTATGGAAGAAGGAAGAATTGCTATCCCATCAATGGGGATCGGTGGTCTTGATGGCGAAAGATCGGGTCATTTTGGCCATTGTGATGTGTTCACCATGGTGGACGTTGAAAATGGAGAGATCAAAGATGTATCAACTGTTCAGAATCAGAGCCATGTACAGGGGGGCTGCATGGTACCGGTGAATCTTTTGGCGGACCATAGTGTGAATGCCCTTATTGTCGGGGGTATCGGCATGCGCCCACTAATGGGTTTCAAGCAGGTTGGTATTAATGTCTATTATGACGTGGAAAGACCACAGATACGGCCAGTTGTGGAGGACCTGATTGCCGGCAAATTGCCTGCTATCGGGGACGACCAGGTTTGTGGCGGGGGTGGTGGGGCTGTACAATAAGACTAGGAGGCTGTCTGATCAAAAAGTACATTGCGCCCGTATGGCGGTCAAAACCCTTCAGAAGGCCTTGGACGAATATGCGGGGAAAGACCGAGATAGGGTGGCAAATGAGCATCAGGGGAGGGATTGATGAAAATAGCCGTTACATCAACTGGTACGGATTTGGAATCAGCCGTTGATCCACGATTTGGAAGGGCAGCGTATATCCTTATAGTTGATTCAGAAACGCTTGCCTTTGAGGCTTTCGATAACAAAGAAAATGTGAATGCTCTTAAAGGGGCAGGAATTCAAGCGGCCACGATGGCGAGCAATAAAGGGGCGAATGTGCTGCTCACGGGATTTTGCGGGCCTAATGCCTTTAAGGCCCTCAAGGCCGCAAATATAGGAGTAGCCAACGATGCTAGCGGTTCGGTAAAAGATGCCGTTAAGGCATATCTTGACGGAAAATTACCTCTGGCGAATGAAGCAAGTGCTGAAGCGCAATGGTGAGCAGGAATATTCCATGCTAACTTAGCTGGGGGAACTAAAAGCTTTTTCGTTTGTTTTGGTAATACCTTTTAAGGCTATCGAGCTTGTTTATGTATTCACTTTGGAAGTGAAAGTGAGGATGGAGGAGAATTTCTTCCCGTATGGGCTCGATATATGGCAGGATATCTATCCCATAGCTGTTTCCCCCCTTTTTGTCTGCCTTATTGATAATCAAAAGGCAATAGTAACTGACAAGCAGCCTGATATCTGAGGGTCGTCGGAACAAATAAGCCCTTCCACCGGTTGTATTTATGAAAAAGCCTGCATATTTATAAAGCATATCTTTGGAAGGCCTCATACCCTCAGGGTCAGGACAACGGTTCCCCAAGCAAACCCATCTGTAAAACATTTCCAAATTGAACTCTATGGTTTCGTTCTCTTTAGTAACTATGTGCCTGATAAGTTGGAGGTCTTTACGATCCAGGACGCGATAAAAGTGATACACGTTTTTAATGATAATTGTTGGGTCTATGCCCTCTCCAGCCGGGACAGGAGGCCGTGCTGCCAGGCGGTTGAGTATTTTCTTAAAGCGCATATAGGTGTCTACTTTTGCACCCGGATTTCGCACGTATTGTTTTTGATCAAGGTAACGGAAAAATTCCGTAATATTTTTTTCTACCTGGGCACATAAATCTTCTTTGTGGGAAGATTTTGGTGCAGGTGCTTCTTCGGTGAAGCCGGTTGAGTTAACTTCTCTTTCCACTTCCACCCTTTCCAATTCATCACTGGTATTCTTGGGTTCCTTTGAAGGGACCTTTGTTTCGACGGATGCAAGCCTTTCGGTAATTAATGGCTCTTCCGGCCCTTTAGTATTCCTGGAAAGGATAAAGTAACCAATGACGCCTGCCAAGACAACGACCAGCAGTATCCACAACCAGGTACGGCTTTTTCTCTTTTGTCGCATAACATTAGTTTCCTTATGATGAGCGTATATTCTATATATTATCGCCTCACTGGTAACTGGATGGTCACAGAGGTGCCCTTACCCTCTTGACTTTGGATGGTGATTTCCCCATCGTGATTTTTTACAATCTGGTAGACCATAGTCAATCCCAAGCCAGCCCCATGTGTTTTGGAGCTAAAAAAAGGGTCATAGACAGAATTCAGATATTCCTGGCGGATCCCAAAGCCGGTATCAAGGATTTTGATGAACAGTTGACTATCCCTCTGTTTTGCCTCCAGCACTAATTCCCCGCCATAAGGCATTGCCTCCAGGGCATTTTCCATAATATTAGATAACGCGGTTATGATCTGGGGGGAGGCCATCCTGATCAGAGGAAGGTCTTCATCTATTTTAGTCACTAAGGTTACGCCCTGCTGGTGGGCTATGGGTTTAAATTTGTTTACAACCTCGTGGAGGGTTGCCCTGATGTCACCCATGGCAAGTGTTGCCGCAAGTACACTGGCATATTCGTGCACCTGTCTGACGAGACTCTCGAGTCGTGCTGATTGCTCAAGGATAACATTTAAGTATTTATCAACTTCAGGGTTTCTTTTTAGTATTTTCTTAATTCTCCGGGCGAATCCTCCTATTGTTGTAACAGGATTTCGGATTTCATGGGCTACTCCTTGCACGAGATGGGTCATGGCAATTAAACGTTCGGAGCGTATTAGCTTGTCTTGCGCTGTTTTCAGTTCCCTGGCGTTCAGTTCGAATTTTTTCTCCAGGCGGCGGTAAAGCTTGGCGTTTTCCATGGCCATGGAGAGATGCTGTGACATGCTGGTTAACACTTCGAGATCTACTTGAGTGAAAAGGTCTCCAGATTTTTTGTTGAGCACCTGAAGTGCTCCAACCGTTTTGCCTCTGAGTATGAGCGGCACGCAGATCATTGACCTCGTGCGAAAACCGGTTATTCTGTCAAACTTGGGACTAAAACGCTTTTCCTTGCGGACATCCTGGATCACCATGGGCTGGCCAGTTCGCACCACATGACCGGAAATCCCCTGCCCCAACTCGAACTTGATTCTTTCTATGGGTTCCTTCTTTTCACCTCTGGCAATGCGAATAAACAATTCACGTTTCTCTTCATCCAGTTCATAGACAGTGCTGGCCTCTGCATTAATAAACTCCTCTGCCCATTCCATGGCATAATTCAGGACGTCCTCAATTCTTAAGGAAGAATTGATCAAGGCAGTGAACCTTAGAATGGTTTCCAGTTCCCTGCGGCATTCATCTCCAGTATCTTTCATTTTCAATTCAGAGCGGTTTAATATGGTATTCTTTTGAACACCCTCGCTGAAAAATTGTCCTTATGGGTCATGTTTTTTGTTGAGATCCGGCATATGAGATATTCCCATAAGGTTTGACTTTTGCGTATAGGATTATTAGAAAGAAATTGAATATACAAGAGATCAAAGTGAGAAGCAATGAAAAGACATCCATTTTTAGCAAAGTTTTATGATTCGAAAAATGAAAATTCTTTTGACAAATGATGATGGCATTTATGCCCCTGGGCTTTTTGCCTTATTCCAGGCCTTGAAGTCTGATCATGAACTAACTATTGTGGCCCCGGAATCTGAAATGAGTGCTGTGGGACATGCCATTACCTTGACGTCACCCATAAGGGTTCAAGAGGTGCAGAGAAATGGATCAACATATGGGTATGCGGTCACAGGAACGCCGGCAGACTGTGTAAAGATTGCAGTGCAGGAGTTGCTTGAACGACCTCCAGACATAATTCTCTCCGGGATCAATCCGGGGGCCAACGTAGGGGTAAATCTCCTTTACTCAGGGACAGTTTGTGCTGCCACAGAGGGAGCTTTTCTGGGGGTGAGGTCTGCCGCCATTTCCCTGAATGCCAGAAAAAATCCTGACTTTGGCTTTGCAGCCCAATTCAGCAAAGAAATCATACGGTTTATGACAGAGAGTGGCCTTAGAGACGGAACAGCGTTAAATGTGAATATCCCAGCACTACCAAAGGAAGAAATAGCAGGAGTGTGTTTTACCAGACAGGGGACCTCTCGATTTGAGGAGTATTTTGAACGGCGCAGTGACCCAAGAGGAAATGTCTATTACTGGCTTTCGGGAGAAAACCCAATAGACAATGGTAAGCCTGAGACGGATTCTACTGCCTTGAAAGAGAACAAGATCGCCATTACGCCCATTAATTATAATCTAACCTGCGAGAAAGAGTTGAGGCGTTTTAAGTCGTCTGCCTTTTCATCATGGAATATATGAAACCAATTCGCAAAAGGACTTCCAATGAAAAGAGAATATCCTAAAGGCCCTATTGTTGCGGTAGCTGCAGTCATCTTTTTGGATGCATCGGTTTTGCTTGCCCGAAGAAATCAGGAGCCAGGAAGGGGTCAATGGAGCTTGCCAGGTGGTGCGGTTGAGTTAGGTGAGAACCATGTAGAGGCGCTGAAACGAGAATTGCGGGAAGAGGCCTCCATCAATGTGGAGGTTGGAGGGCTAATAGGTGTTTTTGACAGGATCGTTATGGACCAGGAAAACCGGGTGCGATACCATTATGTGATTGTGGATTACTGGGGGTGGATTGCTTCAGGTCACCCGAGTCCCGGATCGGATATTAGTGATCTGCGACTTGTTCCCCTTGAAGAATTCGATGAGTTTGAAATCAGCACGGAGTTAAAAGAAACCGTATGGCAAGCTGCTGATATGCGGAACAAAGTGATTGACTAATGACTATCCTGTGTGTTTTGCATGCCCCGTAGCTCCGGAAGATGGCACTGGGGTGCCTTTTTGCGGCTATATAAATATTTAGTCGTCAATCCAAACCCCTATCTTACAATTTTGAGGAAACGTTTCCAGTGGGGCCATGACCAGTAAATGATAAAGGCCTTCCCCTTAACCGATTTAAGCGGCACAAATCCCCAAAACCTGCTATCGGAGCTGTGATCCCGGTTATCCCCCATAACGAAAAGGTGGTTTTCCGGGACAATGTATCGTTTTTTGGCCATATTTGGAGACGCTAAATTACGTACCTCAGAGTATACGCCATGTTTGTCGTCGTAAAGCGTTCCATTAATATTTATTTTTTGATCGAAGATATCAATGCGGTCACCAGGAAGACCGATCACACGCTTAATATAGTCCTTGCTCGTATCATGAGGATAAATGAAAACGATCACATCATCACGCTTTGGCTTGCTGATGGGGATTAACGTGTTACGTATGAAGGGAATTTTGACGCCATAAATGAATTTATTGACAAGTATATGGTCACCAACAAGGAGTGTGGGTTCCATAGAGCCTGAGGGAATCTTGAAGGCCTGAACCACAAAGGTGCGTATTAAGAGAGCTAATATTACAGCAATAACGGCCGCTTCAGCATATTCACGGACTACACTTTTCTTTTTTATTCTACTCTTAGAGATCTGAGCTTCCAAAAAAACCTCCTCAAAAAATAATAGATTTGTCTTTTTCCTCATTCATTAGAAACGAAACTCCCTTATAAGAACTCCGAGCTAATTTTATAAACAGATGGAATCTAATCCCTCACGTTCTAATTTGTAAAGCAATTTCTATGTTTATTATACAGGATTCTAATATCAATACTCGAACAAATACAAGATGTAGTGTGATAATTTTTTTGTTCTTACTATATATGCATAAATTATGCAAAATTAAATTAATTTATAAAAATACTTGACAAATAGAAGGATTTATTCTATTATTTTAGATAAACTATACATATAGCGAAAGGGCAAAGCCGCTGAAAGGCGGTGACGCAAAGCTACGGGTCTACAGCCGAAAGGTCATGATAGCCGAGTTGCCGACGGTTATTTTGGATAAAGCCTTTGGGTGTGAGGATTCTCAAAGGCTTTTTTTCCTTAGGGATTTAAAAGAATTATTAAGCGGATGCGAATACAACATATTGTACCACACACTTTTTTTTCCCGCTATATATGTATAAATTATATACAATTTAATTAATTTATAAAAAACTATTTGACAAAGATGAACTAATTTTGATATTATTATATACATCTGGGAATCAGGACTTGGAGAGGGTAAATTGAATGCGAATGCCGTAAAAACAATCAGAGAGGGGCTGCTCATGAGCAAGGCAGAGCTTGCAAGAAAAGCAGGCGTTTCTCCCTTGACTATTGATCGGGTTGAGCGGGGAAAAGACTGTCGGATGGAGACCAAGCGTAAGATTATATTGGCTCTTGGCTATGACCTTTCTGACAGGGAGAAAATTTTCCCTGAGAGGTGAAAACATCAATTATGGCTATTCCTAAGAAAAATCAATTAGTTGGATTGGATATAGGATCCCATTCTATCAAGTTAGTTGAGATAGATCACGGCAAGCAAGGAAGGGTCCTTAAGAATTTTGGCCAGATAGGGCTGCCGCCGGATGCGATAGTTGAAGGATCTATAAAGGAAATGGAGCCCGTATCATCGGCAATAACAAGCCTTTTTAAAAACCTGAAGGTAAAAAACAAGAACGTAGCAACCTCCATATCCGGATACTCCGTGATCGTGAAAAAGATAGCTTTGGGCGCCAGCAAGGAATCGGAGATCGAAGCGATTATCCAGGAAGAAGCCGAACAATATATCCCTTTTGATATCAGTGAGGTGAACCTTGATTTTGATACTCTGAGCGCCGGGGCGGAAGCGACAAGGGCAGCAGAGGAAGGTGGTCAGGAACGGGCGGAGCAGATGGAAGTTATGCTGGTCGCGGCCAAGAAAGATATCATTAACGATTACGACAATCTGCTTCAACTGGCAGGTCTTAGTCCGGGGGTTCTGGATGTGGACGCATTTGCCATACAAAATGCCTTTGAGATTAGTGCTGAAGAGCCTGAAGGGTGTTACGCACTGGTGAATGTAGGCGCTGATGAGCTTGGAATAAACGCCATCAAAGATGGGGTATCTCTATTTACCAGGGATTCCTCATTTGGCGGCTCCCAGATTACTGAGGGCATCATGTCCGATTTCAGCGTCAGTTTCGAAGAAGCTGAACAAATAAAACTGGGAGGCGGCAAAGTAGATAAACAGAAAGGTAGACTGGAGGAAATTTTTACTTCTGTAGTCTCGGAGTGGACCATGGAAATAAAGCGAGCCCTCGACTTTGTGGCCAGCACCTACCCGGATGAAACCATAGAAAAAATCCTGATTAGCGGAGGATCTTGCAGGATCCCCGGGCTTCAGAAATATCTGCAATTAGAAACAGGAATCCCAGTTGTAGAACTTAACCCTTTTTCGAACCTTGTAGTTGACGAAAAACGCTTTGACCCAAGGTACCTTAGGTACATGGCGCCACAGGCTGCTGTCGCTGTGGGTCTGGCTCTAAGAAGCATTGGTGACAAATGATAAAAATAAATCTTCTACCGTTTAGGGCCGCCAGGAAAAAAGAAAATATAAGGAGGCAGATTAGTGTTTTTGTCCTGTCCGTCGTATGCCTTGCCCTGTTAATGGGGTTTGTTTTCCTGAATTTAAGCAGAACCGTAGTCGCTTTAGAGGCTGATATGTCTTCTAAAAAGAAGGAACTGGCCACTTATGCAAAAACCACGAAAAAGATACAAGTGTTAAAAAAGAAAATCGCTGAGGTCCGAGCCAAACTCAATGTTATTAAAGAGCTTGAAAGCAAAAAAACAGGGCCGGTTCTCTTATTGGACGAGTTGTCGATCGCGGTTCCCAAGGAGAAACTATGGCTAACCGCTCTTAATGAAAGAAAGGGCATCTTGACCTTGAAGGGCACTGCAATGGACAACGATACAGTAGCCTTGTTTATGACGAACCTTGAGAATGCCAAGCATATAGTTTCAGTCGACCTCAAGACCGCAAAGCTAAATAATTTGAAAAAGTATAAACTAAATGTGGTTGATTTTGTCTTAACATGTAAGACTTATGCCCATAAAGAAAAAGCCAAACCAAAGACCAAGAAGAAACGCTAACACTTAAATTCTTGACCAGGGGGATGTGGAAGGAATGCCAACGGGCACCTTTTTTGAAAAAGTTGAAAAACTAAAGATGATCCACAGGATACTTATTCTTGTGGGAACGATTGTTCTGCTGGCAGGGATTTTCGTAGCGCTGGTCTATATTCCACAATCGAAGGAGATTACTCGGCTCAACAAAGAGATTGCAAACCTTGAAAAGAAAATCAATCAGGCCAAAATAAAGGCAAGAGCTTTGAAAAAATTTGAGGCAGAACAGGTCGAGGTTGAGGCCCAATTCCGGGAGGCCCTTAAGCTCTTGCCTAACAAAAGGGAGATACCAACTCTCCTGAGGAGCATCACCCAATTAGGAAGCGACGCAAACCTGGAGTTCCGGTTGTTTAGCCCAAAGAAAGAAAAGGCCCGTGATTTCTATATAGAGATTCCTGTTTCCATGGAAGTAAATGGTACTTATCACGATGTGGCCACGTTCTTCGACAAGGTGGGCCGAATGAAACGGATTGTAAATATCCTTGACATCTCAATGAAGCCGATCAAGGCGCGGTCCACCGAACTCATAACGAAATGCAATGCCGTAACATATAGGTTACCGGCAAAACAGACCCATTCAAATCGTTTATTGCGGAACAGGAGTCTATTACAGAGAAGAAGAAGAGAAAGCCGAAGACTTATCTTGAAACACTGGACCTTTCCCAATTAGATCTGATCGCAATTATTATAAGTCAGAAAGGGAGCTGGGCCATGGTGCGTGATTCAAAAGGGATCGGGCATGTGATCAGGAAGGGCACTGCCATAGGACTAAATGAGGGTGTCGTTTATGAGATCAAGGAAAAAGAGTTAATCGTTCGCGAAAAGCACAAGGATTTTAGAACGGGTCAGGTAAAGGACAAGGATATTGCCAAGAAATTGCGTTAATTACGGTAGAATACAACGGGATTCTGGGTCTCAGATGCTAATTTCCAAACAGCCCCAATGCGATGAGGGAGTGGAAACAGTCAAAACAAGACCAGGTTTGCAGGGAGAACACATATGTTGACGAGAGGAAGCGAAAACAAAAAGGGACTATTTTTCTCACGGCCATGCTTGGCAATAGCCATTTGGGTTCTCATCGGCTGTGCAACGAGCAGTACGACTCAACAACCCGCCGAGGAGGTTACATCTCCGAGCATTGAAGCCATTACGATTAGCTCCTCAGGGGATGAGATGACTGTTGTGGAAATTACTAACACCAGATCGGTCCCCTATACGACTTTCAAGTTGATTGATCCGCTCAGGGTGGTTCTAGATATTAGCGGCGTACCCGGTAACGAGCTTCCGCTATTTACTCCTGTGAATGATGGGAATGTGATTGGTATTCACCTGGAGCAAGGAAAGGTCGATGATAAAACCACGAGAGTAGTGGTTGGCCTGGCGAAAGATCTGGATTATGAGGTTGCTGAAAGGGATAATTCCATCCGTCTGATGCTTTCGCCAAAATCAGTCACAGAAGAGACCCCCGAGCAGTCAAGTACCGACATGGCTGCTGGAGCCAAGGAAACCGAGGATGCCAGGGAACCGGAACAGGGTGCAAT
The DNA here is from genome assembly GCA_002050025.1 of Desulfobacteraceae bacterium 4484_190.2. Taxonomy (GTDB): domain Bacteria; phylum Desulfobacterota; class DSM-4660; order Desulfatiglandales; family Desulfatiglandaceae; genus 4484-190-2. The sequence continues at coordinate 1,737 of MVDB01000009.1, read as the reverse complement.
CGAACCAAGGATATTTTTCGAACCACGCGCCACAGACCTGAATCAGATTCTGGGTATTGATTTTACCATGCTGCAGCATGGCAAATCGAGGCTTACCGTCACAACAGATAGGAAGGTTATCTACAACCTGGATAGGAAAACCCCAAAAACCCTGCTCCTGACCCTTGAGGAAACCATTATCCCGCCTCTTCTCCTGAGACGCCTTGACAGTACTCACTTTGAGGGAGCTGTAGATCGAGTGACATCCGGGTATTCTTCCACCGACAAACGACTTTCCCTTGCCATATCTTTAAGGGATATTGTCCCCTTCCATGTGGATCAGTCAGACAGCGGTATTTGTATTGATTTTGGCCCAACACCCGTGAAGTACCCGGAAAAGAAGATGGTTCCTGTGAAACTGGTGGAACTGGAAACAGTTTCGTCTGCCGATACTGGTGTGAAACGGGAAGCCCCAAAAGTGTCCAAGAGGGAGCGCGCGAGGATACCTGGCCTTGGTACCGCCAGTTATAAGGGCGCACCCATGACCATGGACTTTGTGAATGCGGATGTGACCAATATTTTGAGGCTGATTGGAGAGGTCAGCAATTTGAATATTGTCTGGGGACCCGACGTAAAAGGCATGGTATCAATGCGGCTCAAAAATGTGCCTTGGGATCAGGCCCTGGATCTCCTCCTTGCTAACAATGATCTGGGTATGAGAAGCCAGGGAAACGTTATCTGGGTTACTACTAAGGCAAAGATCCAAAAGATTGAGGAAGAGGAACAGAAAAGAATACAGGCGGCTCAGAAAAAACTTGAAGCTGAAACAAAGAAGAAGCTGGCGGAACGGGAACAGGCCAAAAAATTAGAGCCGCTCATTACAGAATATTTCCCCCTGGATTTTTCAGAGGCCGATGAGCTTAAGAAACACATCTTTTTAAGCAAGCGGGGCTCAACGAGCGTTGATAAACGGACAAATACCATTATTATGAAGGATATCGCCTCAAATATTGAGGAGGCCAGGAAGATTGTAAAACGATTTGATCTGCCGGTAAAGCAGATCATGATAGAGGCGCGCATCGTCGATGCCGGAACTGATTTTGTCAGGGACCTTGGTATCCAGTGGACGCAAGATACTTCTTACCAGTACCGCACTGATACATCGGTGGATTTTTTGGACCAGGACCTGACTGGAGATGTTGCCTTAACTGCAGGGAATGCTTTATATGGTGGGGCATTTTCTACCAACGCTCCCGAGAGCTGGGCACCTAACATGGATCTGATAATAGGGAGCTTGACCGGTAATGCGTTAGGGTTTCTTTCTCTTGATGCCAGGCTTGCCCTGGCGGAAACGGAGCGTCAGGCCAAGGTCATCTCTGCGCCAAAGGTCATTGCCAGTAATGGCCAGGAGGCAACGATCAGCAGAGGTGATGTCATCATCATACCAGCTACCGAAAACGTGGAATCTACCACCCTGGACGCCACTTTATCACTGACTGTCACCCCCACGGTGAGCTATAATGATTACATTACCCTGGCAGTAGATGTCACCGATGATCAAGCCCCTACTACAGATAGGCTCCTTCAGAAAGCCGTAACAACAACCCTGATAGTTAAAAGCGGCGATACTGTTGTGATCGGTGGTATTTATAAGGAGGAGAAAGGCGAAAGCGAGGCTGGAATCCCGTATCTTCGAAATATTCCGTTTTTAGGGTGGCTTTTCAAGGCTCAGACTAAGGTTACGAAGAAAACCGAGCT
>MVDB01000123.1 GCA_002050025.1 Desulfobacteraceae bacterium 4484_190.2 | reverse complement strand
TCGGCAATTTCTTCGAGATTGTTCTGGAGACAAATTTGTCTCCCTATTTCAGCATGATCTTCGCCGGAATTGAGAGAGGAAGTTTTTCCGATATCATGGAGGAGTGCTCCTGCAATGGTTTTTTTGATAGAAATATCCAATCCAGCATCCTTTAGACCCTCTGCTATAACATGGGCCACCTTTGCAACCATCACTGAATGGGCCCTTATGTTCTTAAGCATCTCGTACGTATCCATAAGGCGAAAACAGGTTTCAATTGAGGGAATCATTTCTATTTCTCCATATGACACAAGCAGTTCGCTTCGCTCATCCCCGCTGTAACAACGGCTATCATGGAAATAGCATTTTAAAATAGGGATAATATTGAAACTATCAAGTCCAAAACCTCTATTCAAGTGAAAAACAAAATCCAGATTGATTGAGGCAGCACGTAAAGGGGAGTTGACAAAGGCTGCTGTTTCCATTAAGTTCATTCCCAGATATCATTAGATTTTCAAAGGAGTTCAGCCATTTCTGATTTTTCACAGACCAGTTGTCAGATTACCTCGTTTCATATTTTCCGGCAGGATCGAAAACATCTGAGAGCCCAACTCAGACTCCATTCCAAATGGAAGAAGACCGTCCTGATTCTCCCACTGCTTGCCAGTGAGTATACTGATCCGGACAATCTGCCCATATTTCAAAACATCCTTAGGCAACTAAAGGGCGTCACATACGTGTCGAGCATTATTTTTGGCCTCGACAGGGCCAGCGAAGAAGAGGCTCTTGTCCTAAGAGACCTAATAAGGTCTGCCAGGATAAGAAATTCCTTGATCCAATGGAATGATGGACCAGGCTTCGTTAGAATTTACAACCAGCTAAATGAAGCAGGGTTTAATCTCAGCGAGCCCGGGAAGGGCAAAAATATGTTTCTCAGTTTTGGAATTGCTATCGCATTGGGTGCTCACTCCATAGGATTGATTGATGCCGATATCCGGACCTTTAAGCGTGCACAGCTCGACAGGCTTTTTTATCCGGTTGTCGCCCTGGGCTATGATTTTTCAAAGGCATTTTACGCCAGAATCATGGAAAGGCAGATCTACGGCAGGGTAAAACGGCTGCTCCTTGACCCTTTACTGCTTTCCCTCAAAAGAAAATTTACCGAAAGCAGGCAAGAAAAGATGTTAGGCCTGATTGAATTCCTTCTGGGGTTTAAATATCAGCTTTCCGGCGAAGTGGCATTTCATGTGGACCTTTTAAAAAGGATGCGTTTTGCCACCAATTGGGGCGTGGAGATATTTACACTAATTGAGGTTTACCGGAAGGCCTCTTCCACGGCTCAGGTCATGTTCTCCAGAGAACCTTTTGACCACAAACATCAGGATGCCTCCCCAGAAGACCGAAGCAGGGGCCTTAATCGGATGGCTATCGACATCGTCACGACACTGATGAATGCCCTGATCATAGAAGAAGGCCTCGAAATTCCTGACACCTTCTTCAGGGACCTTGCAGTAATATATCAAGCCGTGGCAGAAGACCAGATCAGGAAATATTCCGAGGACGCGGATTTCAGCAACCTTAAATACGATCGGGACAGCGAAGAATACATGGTGAGACATGTCTTCCGCAGTTCCATCGTTCATGCAGGTGAAGTCCTCACCGCGCCATACAGGATGACCGAGCGATTTCTTAGGTTTGTCAATTCCCACTCAGAATTTAAGCCCTTTCTTCAAAACGGTCTTGTTGAAACCATCCTTGAGGTCGAACGTAAAAAGGAACAGAGCGTATTCGAGATGCCTCAGACCGTTTCATGGGAGCGGGTATCAAACAAGTTGCCGCGGATCTTTTACGACCTGATTGAGGCTGTGGAAAATGAGAAAAGGCGCTTTTCGTAGAGATGGAGAAAACGTCTTTTATGGGTGAAAATGTCACTGATAAGTTCCCAATTACCACATTTTTCATAATTTTTTCCGACTTGGATGGTACCCTGTTGGATCATAACACCTATGGATGGCAAGAGGCTCAACCGGCCCTCAACCTGTGCAAAAAACTTCATGTTCCAGTTGTTTTAGTCTCCAGCAAAACCAGGGCCGAAATGGAGTTTTTACGCAGCAAGTTATCCATATCCGCCCCGTTTGTCTCTGAAAACGGTGGCGGCATTTTTTTCCCAAGTGATAGATCTAAGGGCCCTCCCGCCGGGGCCTCTTTCGATAATGGCCTTTGGAAATGGTCCTTTGGCTTATCGTACGCCCATCTGGTGAGGGGTCTTAAAGAGATTCGTGACGAATTAAGATGGAACATCAAAGGCTTTTCAGACATGGATATTGAAGAAATTTCACAGCTTACAGGGCTTGACCATAAGATTTCTCGTTTGGCCGCTATGCGGGAGTTTGACGAACCCTTTCTCGTTATTAACAAGCAAGCCGTTGACGAGAATGCCCTCCACAAAGCTGCGGGCAAAAGGGGGCTCACTGTCACATCTGGCGGAAGGTTTTATCATCTTCAGGGAAAAAATGACAAAGGGAAGGCCATGGAAAAGATTATTTCCTGGTACAAGGATGAACATAAGCAGGTTTTTTCTATTGTGCTCGGGGACAGCCCAAATGATTTTTCCATGCTTGAACTTGCCGACTTTCCTGTACTTATCCGGTCACAACGCGAATTTCCGGAGCTAAAAGGGGAAATTCCCCGGCTTAGGGTTACCCGTGAGATTGGGCCAGAAGGCTGGAATAATGCCATATTAGACATTCTTGGCAAGAAGGAGGAAGAGCGTAATGTCTGATCGATTAGAAAATGAGATTAACCCGGAAGGCATAGAAAAAGTGGAGATGGTAGTATGCATACCTTCCTATAATGAGGCCGATTCAATCAGCAATCCCACGACCCAGGCTGATAAAGGGCTGGTAAAATATTTCCGTGATTCGTCTTCTGTGATTATAAATTGTGATAATGATTCTCCTGATAATACCCGGCAGGCGTTCCTGGATACCCCCACCAAGGTACCCAAGATCTATCTTTCCACGCCTCCTGGCATAAAAGGAAAAGGGAACAATTTTAAAAATCTCTTCCAAAAGGTGGTTGATCTCGGCGCGAAGGCAGTGGTAGTCGTTGATGCGGATTTGAAAAGCATTACCCCTGAATGGATCAAGCATCTGGGAGAGCCATTATTCAGTGGGTTCTCATATGTGGCTCCCCTGTATGTAAGGCATAAATATGATGGTACAATCACTAATGGGATTGCCTATCCTATGACAAGGGCCTTATATGGCGGTAGAGTCCGTCAGCCAATTGGAGGCGATTTCGGTTTCAGCGGAGAACTGGGAGCGGTTTATCTAAAAAATAAAGCGTGGGACGATTCGGTGGCCAATTTTGGTATTGATATCTGGATGACGACTCTTGCCATTAACCAGCGGATTCAAATCTGCCAGTCCTTTATGGGGAGGCCAAAGATTCATCGAACCAAAGATCCAGGGGCCCACCTGGGACCTATGTTCAGGCAAGTGGTTGGTACAATTTTTTCCATGATGGGTCACTTTGAACCATTCTGGTCAAAGGTCAAATACAGCAGACCCACCGCAATTTACGGCTTTGGCCTTGGAGAGGTAGAAATGCCTCCCAAGGTTGAAGTAAATACCCAAAACCTATTGGATAAATTTCACGGCGGATTTGATGACTATCACAGTCTATGGGAAGAGATCCTGGCCAAAGATGTTTACCAGAAGCTGTTTGAGATCAAGGGAATGAAAGAAAGGGAGTTTAATTTTCCCACAGATCTGTGGGCAAGGGTCCTGTTCGATATGGCGGTCGGCTATCAATACTCCACAACGGATCAAGATCTAATGATGGAATCCCTGATTCCTCTCTATTTCGGGAGAACCCTCTCATTTGTTAAAAGGACCAGGAAGATGTCCATCAAGCAGGCGGAAGAGGCAATCGAGGATGATTGCATGACCTTTGAAATGACAAAGCCCTACCTGCTCCAGCGGTGGATGGAAAAGAAATCCTCATCAAACTAATGAGGTAGTTTCAAAATGTTCAATTTTGTTCAAGATCAAGGAAGGCGAAAATTTTAACCACAGGAATACATTGAGTATTTCGAGGATTAAAATTTGAGCCTGACGCAGATATTGGACAAAAGTGGGCGTTTTGAAATTGGCTCTAATGTAATTCCTGCAAAAATCCCATTAGCGCACCATTAAAGGCTTCAGCCTGTTCTATATTGGAAAGATGCGCGGCGGAATGGAGCACCACCAGCCTGGAGCCTGGTATTCGTTCGTGCATAGCTTCGGAGGCGGCCACAGGCGTTCCGGGATCGTCCTCACCGACCATGATAAGGGTAGGTGTTTTTATATCAGAGAGATCCTCCAGGTAATTGAGCACCCTGATAGCTTCGCTACAGCCGATATAGCCCAAGACCGGAGTGGCCAGGAAGTGCTTGCGGATCAGCTCCACCCCAGCGGGGTTCTTGCCAAGATACGGTAAGGTAAACCAACGCTCCAGGGTTTCCTGAACCAGGGCTTGCATACCTTTGTCACGGACCGTATCCATGCGCTCCTGCCACACCGGCTGGGCCTCATCCGGAATAATGGCGGCAGTATCGCACAGGACGATGCTTCGGAGTCGATCAGTGTGATTGAAAGCGAGGCGCTGCCCTATCATCCCGCCCATTGACAGCCCTACCCAGTGCGCTACATCAATTCCCAGTGCATCCAGCAAAGCAATGGCGTCGTTTCCCAGTTGATCCAGGGTGTACGCTCCTTCTGGCGCATCGGTGCCTCCATGTCCGCGGGTGTCGTAACGGAGCACCTGGTAATGGGCTTCCAGGACCTCCATTTGCGGATCCCACATGGCAAGACTTGAGCCCAAGGAATGGCTCAGCACCACCACCTGTTCATCCTCTTTGCCTGATAGTTGGTAATTCATTTGAATGCCGTTGGCTCTTATCTTCATGGTCCCTGCTCCTTATGTCCCGCCCCCAAGACTATCAAGCTCTTTTTCTTTGGCGGCAATTTCCTCTTCAAGTTCCTCAATGACAATGAGTTGATGAGGCCTGATCGAATGAGCGGGGAGAGACGCCTCTCGTTCGCGGAGTTCGTCTTTTAAGTCCTTTATGCTTTTCTCCAGTTCTTCCCTTTTTACTTCAATTTGCTCATCGGCCGATCGAACCTCTTTTATGAATTTTTCCACTTTTTTGAAATCCTTTCTGAATCGTACGGGGTTGCCTTTTTCATCAACAAGATTAGTCTGGGTGCAACTGTCGGCGCCGAAGGGCAATACCTTCATCACAGCATCATAAACATTTTCCGCGGAAAGTCCACCAGCTAATATTACAGGAATTTTGCTTTTAAGAACCAGTTCCCTGGCTATTTCCCAGTCACAGGTAGTGCCTGTAATGCCGATATAACCCTCAACAGGCTCTTTTCCAAGCCAGGTATCTGTAAGGAAAATATCACTGACAGGCTCAAGTGCCCTGGCTGTAATGATGGTAGGAAAACCGGGAGATGAGCCTTCCTCAGGCACAGGAATAGACCTCATAATCCCGATCTCCGGGAATTTGCCCTTCAGATTTGATTGAAACTCGATAAACCTTTCTAACTCTATTTCCTGACCGTCATCGTCTGTGAGGGTTTCACAAAAATGGATAAAGTGCGGTCGATAGTAATCGATTGCCCTGTAAAGCGTATCTCTGTCCTGGAAAAGGGGGATCAGACTGCATTTTATATCTGTGCTTTCACATATACGGGTGACCTCCCTTAAAACCTCAACACGCCAATCACCTTGTGATAAAATAACACTACCTATCTGATCCACACCCAATTTAATGCATTTTTCTGCTTCCTGTGGGGTTTGAATTTCATAGATTTGAGTAATCATACCTTCCTGTCCTGGCTTGTAGTTTTTCCGGTTTATCCAGGTTAGTACTTTTTATACGATAGAAGAAGCCAAAGTGCAACAGAATATTAGATGCTGGTTTTACACCCCTAAAAGCGGTGCCTTGAATGTTGAACCTAAAAGGTTCAAAAGATATAAATGAAATGAATTCGAATAACAAAGGTCAAGGCTCAAATTTCAAATGAATGTCAAATGACAAAGGCTAAAAAATATGTAACTCAGGTTCAAAGTTCCATGGTTCACGGTTCAAGGTTAACTGATGGAAACTGAAACAACCCCGAACCCTGAACTGTGAACCTAACAATAGATAAATAACTGATCGTTTTGGAAAACATTTTGACATTGGGGTTTTGGATTTGATTTGACATTTGGATTTTGTCATTTGAACTTTATTCCATAGGGATCACAAATCACTATGGAACACGCATGGCAGAGTTGGGACCACCAGCTAAGTTGGTGATTTAAAAGATATTAAGTCCTACTTTGGTTACTATTTTATGGATTGCACCCTTGCTGTAATTTTCCCATTACCACCACATTTATTGGAGAGGAGAGACTTGTGGCACATTCCAATCACAGTCGCCTATGGCTGCTGATAGCCGCCATTATTTTTGGATTGCTCGTGATTATTTTCGTTGGATACTGGGCCTTTAAAGGGGAACCTGAAATTGTGCAGCCAACTGCGCCCCCTAGGATGGCCAACCTCCCTCCCAAGACAGAGCCAACCCTGCCACCGCCGCCATCTTACGCACCCGATGCCCCGGTTCTTGAACAGGCAAGAGAGGCCTTGAGAGAAGGAATAAGCCCAGCCGATGCAGTGACCATGGCAAAGGCATTGCCTGACCGCCCGGAACGGGCCGATGCAGCTTTTCTTTTGCTGGAATATGCGGCGGAAAGCGGAAACGCGGAGGCCGCTTTGGCTGTAGGGCGTTACTACGACCCGGCTTGCGAAGGATCGAGCGGCAGCATTCGTAAAAATCCAACTACTGCTTTCGAATGGTACCAGGAGGCCTTGGCCAAAGGGCAAAAGCAGGCCCATGGTCAACTGGCCAAGCTTCGATTGTGGGTGGAAGAAAAGGCAAAGCAGGGGTCCAGCCAGGCTAAAGAACTGTTGAATAGCTGGCGCTAAATCAAAATCGATGGAGGGATAGTGATGCTAACAATGCTGGTTAGATCAACTGCGCGATGCAGGGCAACTCATATTGCGGCGGCTGTATTTTTCAGCCTGGTGCTTTTTTCGCTGGAAACAGCGGCGGTGCAGCAGCGCAAGCCATTGCTATTACCCGGCAAACAGACTTTGTTCCAGCGGGTGTTGACCCACCCGGGAGCACGTCTTTTTGCCTCTGCCGGGGATTCGGCTCCGGTGCTCAATAAATGGATAATACCATTCACCGTATTCTATGTTTATAAACGTGCATCGGTGGACGGGACCGAATGGTTAGAGGTCGGCCTTTCAAGCACCGGCAAAGTTGATGGATGGATTAAGGGGACTAAAGTTTCCGAGTGGCGACAATCATTGACCCTGAAATTCACTGAGAGGGCGGGACGTCAGCCAGTCCTTTTCTTCAAGGACATGAAATCACTTGAGGAGGTTGCCGCATCAGCGTCCCCAGGCAAGTCGGCATCTCAACTGGCCTCGCAGTTTGTGGGTATCAAATCGGGAAGCATAAAAAAGCCGGTGGATTTCCCGGTATTGGCCACAGAGCCAACAAAGGAGGCTATTTCGAGACAGCGGTTTTACATGATGCCCATATTTCAGGCAGTGGAGGTGTTCGAGGGTGTTAAGTTCCTACAAATAGCATCCATTGACCCGGGTTCAGGTAAACTGCCGGACGACTTTGACTTGCGGACAGGTATTGTATTCGTGGTCGATACCACCATTTCCATGAAGCCATATATCATTCGTACCCGGGAGGCCGTGCGCAAGATCTACGATGCCATTGATAAAGTTGGCCTGGCCGACAAGGTGGCGTTTGGACTGGTGGCCTTTCGCAGTAGTACCGAAAAGACACCAGCACTCGGATACGTGAGCAAGGTCCTGTCCGATTTTCGAGACGGTCGCGAACGTGCCCAGTTCGAACGTGCCCTGGCCGGCATGGAAGAAGCCAGGGTCTCGACCCATTCATTCAACGAGGACGCTTTTGCCGGCCTTAAAACAGCCCTTGAGGATTTGAACTGGGATCCATATCAGTCCCGGCTGATTTTCCTTATTTCAGATGCCGGAGCCATCCGTAACGACGACCCGTATTCTACCACAGGCATGAATGAGGCCGAGATGGCCGACATGGCCGAGGCTAAGGGTGTAAAGGTTTTTGCCTTACACCTTAAAACCCCTGCAGGCAGAAATCAGAAACCCAATAATCATATATTTGCCGAGAACCAATACAGGGTCTTGACCAGGCACTCTGATCCCACAATCGGAGATCTTTATGTGCCAATAGAAGCGAGCCAAACGGAAGCTGGGGTTAAGGGATTCGGACGTGTGGTGGAGGGAATAGCAGGGCAAATGGTGGGTTTAGTGCGGGCAACCGCCGCCGGTGAACGCCTGCAGATGCCTGCCCAGTTATCATCCGCTAAAGGCGATGCTGCCAAACATGCGGTGGGCAAGGCAGCTATATTGGGGTATGCCATGCAGCTCGAATACTTAGGTCGCCGTGGAGGAGTCAGAGCGCCAGAGGTGGTCACCTCCTGGGTCTCGGACATGGACCTGGCACGACCGGATACGCCCACTTTTCAGGTGACGGTACTATTGACTAAAAATCAACTCAGCGATCTGCACCAGCGTCTGAAAACGGTCCTGGACCAGGCGCAGAGAACCAAGCGAACTGGGGCCAGGGACTTTTTTCAGAGCATTTTATCTGCCGCCGCCCAGACATCGCGCGACCCTGCCAGATTCGCCAAGAGCCCAGATAAAAATCTGGGACAGTTGGGCTTTCTTGCCGAATTTCTTGATGATCTTCCTTACCGCAGTAGCATCATGCGGTTGACGGAAGACGATTGGTACCGGTTGAGCGTCGG
>MVDB01000122.1 GCA_002050025.1 Desulfobacteraceae bacterium 4484_190.2 | reverse complement strand
TCAATACTTTTTTGATTTCATAGAAGTCAACTGAATTATCATTTAGCCGCTTGCGCAAGACGTTTTTAAAGGCCTCGCGGTGATCCTTTAATAAAAAATCCCTAATTGAATCGAAATAATCACCTAAAGTCAGGAAAGGGTGTTTTTCTGAAAGGGATATTCTGAAAGGGAGGGTAAGTTCATCCGGGCCGGCGTGTATATCACCTTGTTGGGAAGAAAAAAAATATTCTGTTAACATAATCCCGGTTTATACGGATATTTTTAAGAATTTAAGAAGCTTTGATTTAATGTGGGTCACTCAGTTTTTCAAGGGCCTCTGATGCTAACTGCCCCACTGTCTTTTTTTCAAGTTTCCCGTTTGAATAGACATTCATTTCATAGGAGTCTTTTAGAAGTCCTTTCAGGTCCTCTCTCGCCTCATGGGCACCGAGATTTCCCAAAAGCCACGCGGTATAACCGCGAACTGAATAATCATGATCAGAAAGAAAAGGAATAAAATGGAAGGTTGACTTCCGTAGGAGCTCCGGTGCCGACTTTGCTATCCTTCCGATCACCTCAAGGACCTGCGCCCTTCGCGATTCGTCAAGCAAAAACTGGTAAAGCTGCGGTATGTATCCGCCAAAAATATCGGTCCTGTTACCGATAATTTCCCCGATCGCCTCAAAGGCCCCCCATGTAAAGGCGGCCGTATCAGGTATTGTGGTAAACAGGCGCTGAAGGAGCCTGGAAATGCTTCCGGGGTCACTCTCGCATATTTCTGCCGATACCTTCCCCAGTATATCCGCCGCTCTCTTGCGAAACAGATCGTCCCCTGAATAGAGAAGTCGCTGCAAATTTCTGATTATTTTCTTGTCTTCGCCGGCCACTGCCACAATTTGATCAACTTTGAATTCACTTACGAATGCCTCGATCTCTTTTTTTGACAGAGATCTTTTTCCGGCACGCCTTTTTCTACTTTGGTGCTCAGGTAACGCGGTAGAAGCCTTTTCCAGCCTTTTTTTAACGCCTCCCGCTGTAACCTCCTGGACATCTTCATAGAGTCGGATAAAAAAAAGCGCCCCGGATATGCGCCTGCTCTCAAAAAATCCCCCGGGAATAATAAGGTGCTTTTCATAATCATAATTTTCAACGATTTCCTCGACATAATCGTCCCCGGGCAAAAGGCCCCAGGCCAGGTCCGGATCCATATTACAGCTAAATATCAGGGCTTCAATCATGGCCGAACCCAAATTGTGTCCTGTTTCATCGCACGCATAGACCGCACCGCAGGAACAGGACCCAACCGGCATTTCCCCCGGCATTCGTGTGGTCAGTTCCTTTGGCCTTTCAATGGGCAATCCGCAAAATGGGCAGGCAGGCCTCTTAAAAACTTCTCTACCTAATAATTTATTTGGGATCATATCTGATAAAAATATTCAGGGCTCAAGGCTGAAACCGAATGAATCCTCATCGTATTCAAAGTCGACAATGTCAAAGCCCGAACCCCTTGATTTAAAATGGATATTCCAGTTTTTATACTGATCTCCTGCAAAATCACAATTAAGCGTTCCGATTCGTGCATCCATCCTTTTGAGTTTTTTCACTATCTCTTCAAAGAAAATCTCGGTGATGAACACCTTATCATCGTCATCAAGTTCATGTTGAAGGTCTGTATGGATTTTTTCACCAGTCATCTGGTATGCCCTGGCAATTCAAGGGTCGTACATTGATTCGAAGGGCCGCAGTGTTTAGTCGTCATTTTTGGCTGATTTCCGCCCGGGCCCACACCCATGGCATAGTTAGTCCTGCTGACCACCCGCTCAAGTGACTGAGATTTGCACTTGGGACATGCCATGTCCACTTCATCATTTGAATTAATAAACAATTTTTCAAATATGTCACCACACTCAAGACATCTAAATTCAAAGATTGGCATTGTTTTGCTCCTTATATCTGATGTAACATATAAAAAATATAACTCCTGAAAGGAGCAAAGTCAAACCGTTCATGATCCTTTCTTTTCATCCATGTTTTGATGCAAATGTTCAAGTGATTCTTGGGGCTCGGCGCCTTGATTCCCATGATCTCGAATTGATCCGGGATGCAGAGGCCATTGTCCTCCCGCAAGGGTGCCCGGAGGATCTCTTTCAAGTCTGTTCAAGGTCTGATGCGCTTATATTTCCAAATTATGAAATGCGGTTCAAATACCCGGGAAAGATGGGACAGAGCCTTTTGTTCAGAGACTTCGGGCTTTTACACCCTGTGACGTTCCGCTGGCCGACAGTCAGAAAATTCAAGAAAGCCTATCCGGACCCGGAGCTCTTTCCACATAACCTGCCATTTTTGATCAAAGACGACAAAAGTCATGAGGCAGAGGGTGTATACTTTGTAGAAGGCAGGCCATCAATGTCAGAGGCGTTGGATTATCTGACCCTCCGGGAAAGGTCCGGCATGTCAGGGTTTGTTACCCAGGAATTTGTGCCTTCGGGCGGGAATGTGCTCAGGGCAGTGATTATTGGAAAACGGGTCATTACCTACTGGAAGCGACCCAATAAACCGGGGCAGGTCATCACCACCATAAGCCGGGATGCAATTATTGATAGTGAATGGAAGCTGGATCTTCAGGAAAAAGGAAAGGAGCAGGCCCATGTCTTGACCGTAAAAACCGGGATCAACCTGGCAGCTATTGATTTTGTGTTCCCTCTTTCTTTGAAACAGCCAGCCCCCTTTTTTCTTGAGATCAATTACTTTTTCGGTAGACGAGGATTGGGAGGCACGGAAAATTATTATAGGCTTCTCTATCAGGCAGTTCAGGATTGGCTTGCGGAGGTCGGGCTGGACCCAAAGTCTGTTAGACTTGTCTGATGGTGCTCTTCTCAATGGGATATGCTTTTCCATCGCCCCTTAGACTTTAACATAGACCTTTCGCGATCTCGGGCCGTCGAATTCACAAAAAAAGATCTTCTGCCAGGTGCCAAGGACCAGGCGACCATCTTCAACGATCACGGTGACAGAACTGCCTATAATTGATGTCTTGATATGGCTGTCTGAATTTCCTTCCATGTGCCGATAACCGGCATCCGGAGGCACAAGATCATTGAGTTTCTTAATCATATCCTGGCAGACAGCAGGATCAGCACCTTCGTTGATTGTCATACCAGCCGTAGTATGGGGGACATAGACCACACAAATACCATCTGTCACACCTGATCTTGTAATTTCATTCTGAACCGACGAGGTAATATTTACCATATCAATTCTTGTATGTGTCTTCACGGAAATAGTAATGGGCATGGATACCTCCTATTTAGGGCAATATAATACGTGGGGAATCATCGGGTTCCAAGGTCTCATCTTCCGCATCCTCTTCCCCCGACAGGTCCATGTAATACTGCATACTTCGCTCCAGCAGAAATTCAACTACCGTGTTTTTCCTCAAGATGGTGCCTTCCTCGTCCAGGTTTCGGGCGGCAGTCAGGGCCATCCTGGAATATTCATTCTGGTCCAATTTGAAAAAAAAGTAGGCCATTTCTTCTAAATTATGCTTCAGTAGGGTCCTCTTGGGTCCCGGAAATAGCTCCTCTATGCCTTTCTCTTTTATCTGCCTGATCTGATCGGCCTTTTGTGCGTCCGAAAGGACAATTGGGCTGACCTCCACCTTTAGGATATCTTCCATAAAAGGCTTTAGGCCTTCAAAGTCAATGAGCCATAAGTCCATTAAATTGTGATCGAATAATTTCCCAAGTTGACTATCCGTCAATGTGCCATCACCAGGGATCTCCGACACAAAGTCATAGATAATCGGCCGATCAAGTATGGTAACGTTTTCCAATAACCATGGCCTAAGCTCAGGATATTGGGAGGATGTATCAGAATTCAGTTCCATATTACGCCGGTATGCGATCTCGAGAATAGTGGCAGCATGAGGCAAAGATGTTTCCACAAGTGGTCCGGCCTCTTGTGAAAGAGAGCCTTTGATTTCCTTTAATCGTTTTTTACTGAAGCGACCGTAGAGAAACTGAAGAATTCCCTCTGCTTCCGAAACAAGACCTATTCCAGCTTGATAGCCCTTTACGGCACTCTGGAATAGAATAAGGACTGCCCTGGAGCCAATTGTGCCTGCAATAGGTCCAATATAGGCAACAGGCTCTTCCTTTTGAGTTTGTGTCAAGATCGTTCCATGACTCGCCCTTTGGGGAAAACTCTCATCAATGGGAACCCCTTTTTGCTTAAGCCTGAAGAGGATTCGTTTAACCAGCTTATGGATCTTTTTATCCTTGAAAGCCTCATCGAGCGCTAACAGCAATGGGACAGGAAACTCATTATCGAGGGGTAAACGCTCTAAAAAGATTCCGGCAAGGTATGAGTGGGGAATCCTGGCCACAATCTCTGCTGGGTCGATATTTTTGAAATCAACAAGGAGGGAAGTGACAAGGGTTTCCTCTGAATTCAGCAGGGATGTATGATCAGTTTTCTTTTTCTTGGGCTTCTTATTGCGCCGCATGATCAGGCCGCCTTTTTTTCCTGACTACCCACATGATTGTGAAAGCCCTCATTTCTAAAACACCTATTTTTTTTATGGCAACAGGTTCTTAATGGCTAATACCCTAAATTTCTAATAAGCTACTGAAAATAAGTCAAACAAAATATGAAATTGAATTAAATTATGCTTGCTTCTCAACTTGAAAATGAATAGGTAATTTTATAGAATCCAATTGTAAAAGCATAATGCTCAAGGATGACAAAATATATATACAGGTCCCATTCCTTGCGCCTCATGCAAAAATAGCGATAGATGGATGGACAATGGGAACTACAGCGCAAAAATTTGTATTTGATGAACTGAGTAAAAGATTGGGCTACACCTTCAAGAGGCCTGAATTGCTCCTTCAGGCGCTTCGCCATGCTTCCTATGTAAATGAACAGGACGATGCAAATCTGGAAGATAACGAGCGGCTGGAGTTTCTGGGAGATGCGGTCCTGGACCTGGCTATCAGCCATTTGCTCATGGAGCGATTTCAAGATGCCGAAGAAGGAACGCTATCAAAGTACAGGGCCCTCGTGGTTGACGAGTTAGGGCTTTGTCGTGTTGCTTTGACTTTGCAATTGGGGAACTATCTTCTCCTTGGTAAAGGGGAAGAGCAAAGCAGTGGCAGAGAAAAACCTTCTATACTGGCAGATACAGTTGAAGCACTTTTGGGCGCCGTTTATCTTGATGCAGGATTCAATAAGACCATGGAGGTCATTACGAGACTGTTTGCATCTTTATTGGACAGAGTAGAGACCGAAGAAATGATCCATGATTTCAACCCTCAATGGGAAAATATTAGGACAAGCAGAAGGGAAGAGCAAAAAAGAGGCCGAACAAAAAGTGGCCAGGGAGGCTTTCTTGTGTCTGAAAGAAAGCTAAAGCCTTTAATCGTGCCTATATTTATCCCCAACCAGGGATGCCCTCATCGGTGTATCTTTTGTGAGCAGGAGAAAATAACCTCACAACCCGGCGAAGCAATCGATAGAACTCATGTGGAGAGGATTCTTGATCAGGCTATCCATTCCAAGGACTTCGATCGGAAGAGAAAACCGGAAGTGGCCTTTTATGGAGGCACTTTTACCCGACTCACGCTAAATTTAATGAACGAACTTCTTGAGGCAGCGGCCCATTACGTGAAACTGGGTTTTTTCGAGTCTATCAGGATTTCTACACGGCCGGACGCCCTTGATGAAAATCGTTTGGAGGTAATGAAAGGCTATGGAGTCTTAACCGTGGAGTTAGGCGCACAATCCATGAATGAGCATGTCTTGATGCTTTCAAACCGGGGGCACACCGCTGATGATACAGTTAAAGCAGTTCGGGTGCTGAAGAGGCATGGGTTTAGATTGGGGATCCAGCTTATGCCAGGCCTGCCTGGAGATTCTAAGGAAAGGTTTAGATCAACGATCACAAAAGTAATTAAATTGAAGCCGAATATGGTCCGGTTATATCCGGCAATCGTTATCCGTGGAACAGAATTGGCTTACTTGTTCCAGAAGGGGCGATATGAACCCTTGAGCCTTGAGGAGGCCGTTGAAATATGCGCGGAAGGCTGCGTTCGACTTGAAAACCAGGGGATTCCTGTCATCAGGATCGGGTTGATGAGTTCTCCCACCCTGTTGGAAAAGGGCCAGATTGTAGGCGGGCCCTGGCATACCGCTTTCGGGTTTCTTGTACGGTCACATATACATCACCAGAATATGCAAAAAGACCTGCCCGGTTGGGGCGTGGTTTCGCAGATCAAAATAAGGGCGCCCAAAAGGGAGATTTCCCTGGTGAGGGGGTACAAAAATCAGGGTCTCCAATTGATAAAAAGAAAGACGGGTGCAGAAGTCATCAGTGTCGAGCCAGATGATTCGATTCTTCCCGGACATGTCAGGATTGAAAAAATATGACTTTTTTATCTGGTTTCATAGGCATCATAGGTCCGCCCAACGTTGGCAAGTCCACCCTCTTAAACCGTATTCTAAAAACGAAATTGGCCATCGTGTCCCCCAAGCCGCAAACAACACGAAATCGCATCCTCGGCATTTACCACGGAGAGGGGTTGCAAATTATATTTATGGATACCCCGGGCATCCACAACACCAGGTCAGCCCTTCACGAAAGCATGGTGGCATCCGCGCGTGCAGCCTGTCGTGAAGTGGACATGGTACTGTTAATGATCGAAATCTGCCATCCCAATGACCCCAGAATTTCATCCATCGTGGGAAACCTTAAAAAAATGAGGAAACCTTGTATCCTCGCCATTAACAAAATCGACATGATGGCAAAAGAGCACCTGTTACCAGTTATTGACCATTACCGGCAAGTATATGATTTTGAGGACATTATCCCTGTTTCTGCCATAAAGGGGGATGGCTTGGACAGGCTTCTTGACAGGCTGAAAAAGAGTTTAAGGCCGGGTCCTCAGTTTTTCCCCCTGGATATGAAAACAGATCAGTCAGAGGTTGCCCTGGTATCTGAAATCATTCGGGAAAAGATATATTCTCACACAAGCAAGGAGCTGCCCTATTCATCAGCGGTCTCAGTGGACAAAATGGAAGAGATACCCGGGCAAAATCTTCTTGACATTGCGGCCCGTATTCATGTGGAAAGAGAATCCCAGAAGGCGGTACTCATCGGAAAAGGTGGGCGAATGATCAAGGCAATCGGTCGCTCAGCGAGGCTAGAGTTAGAAAAAATGTTCGGGGTGCGGATATATTTGGATTTGGTAGTGAGAGTGGAAAAGAACTGGACCAGGGATACACGGGCACTTAGGCGCTTAGGTTATTAGGGCAAAAAAAAACCAGCCGCTCAAATAGGCGGCTGGTGCTCTTAGGAGGAAAGAGTGATTACTTTCCCACTTTTTACTGCAAGTTGTTTGCCAAAATGGATCTTGTGCGCAGTTAGTATGTAACCATTTGTTTTGTCGACATATTGTTTTGGGTTTTGCTTTTTCAGCTTTTAATTTCTCGACATGAAAAGTACAAAATTTTGTACCGAAAAATGCTAGGGTAGGAGTCATGCCAGATATCATATTTAATTTATTGATAAAATAGGGATACAAAATTTTTTACCGCTATACCGCAATATTGTACTTTTTCATTTTGTGCTGTATCAAGCTTTTTGTGATTCCTAACATTTCGGCCGCATGGGCCTGAACATTATTACACTGATTCAGGGCCCTTCTTATTAGCTTTTCCTCAATTAGCTCCAATGCTGCGGGCAGGGCCACATTGGTCGGAATAAACCTATCCACGTCTAATTCGGCTTCTGCCCCAATCAACTCTTCAGGTAATTCCTCAACGGTGACAACACCACCTGAACTAAGGACCACGGCTCGTTCAATAACATTTTCCAATTCTCTCACATTGCCAGGCCATGAGTATGCATAAAAGGCTTTCCATACTTCAGGGCCTAATTCAATTTTGGCTTTGTCTTCATCGCTTACATATTTTTCAATGAAATGCTTCACAAGCAGAGGAATATCGTCAACCCTTTCTCGCAAAGGGGGAACTTCGATTTGAATTACATTGAGCCGATAGAAAAGATCTTCCCGAAATATGCCCTCGGCAACATCGTCTTTAATATCCCTGTTTGAGGCAGAGAGTACACGAACATCCACTTTAATAGTCCTGGTTCCCCCAACCCTCTCAAATTCCATTTCCTGGAGCACTCTCAGGAGCTTGACCTGGAGGGGAGGAGGCATATTACCTACCTCGTCCAGGAAGAGTGTCCCACTGTCTGCAAGTTCAAATCGACCCTTTTTCAGTGCTACGGCCCCGGTAAAGGCGCCTCTCTCATGCCCAAAAAGCTCGCTCTCAAGAAGGGTTTCTGTCAAAGCGCCACAATTGATAGAGACAAAGGGCCGGTCCTTTCGTGATCCTCCATAGTGAATAGCCTTGGCAATGAGTTCCTTTCCAGTGCCTGAAGGTCCTGTGATGAGCACAGATGCCTTGGATTGAGCCACCTTTTCAATGATATCATAGATCTTGAGTATGGGTTTGCTCTTTCCCACCATATTCCCATATCGGAAGCGATCTGAAAGGGCCTGGCTCAGCAATTTGTTTTGCTTGATAAGACGGTAGTTATCAAGTGCTTTTTTAACAGTCAGCTTTAGCTGTTCATTTTGGAAGGGCTTGGTAATGTAATCGTAGGCATTTTTTTTCATGGCCTCCACAGCCATTTCTATGCTCCCATAGGCAGTCATAATAATAACCGGAAGCTCGGGCTTAATTTTCTTACATTTTTCAAGAAGTTCCATCCCGCTCATGCCCGGCATTTTCACATCAGTAATGACCAGATCGAGGTCTGCTTCCCGGACTGAACGCAGGGCGTCATGAGCATTATTGACAGTAATAATTTCATACCCTTGTGGCCCCAGTAAGGCCTCAAGGACTAAAAGGTAATTTTTTTCGTCGTCTACGATCAGAATCGTTTCCATGTTTCACGGCTCCTCTTTATCTGAATTACGTATTCCGACCCCATCATCATTTATCCCTTTGGCAATTTTATAAAGACCTTTGTCCCTGTGCCATATTGCCCCGGCGTATCTCCGACCTTGCTCTCTATCCATACGGAACCCTTATGTCCTTCGATAATATTCCTGACAATGGAAATCCCAAGTCCGGTTCCATTATCCTTGGTGCTAAAAAAAGGATCAAAGATCTTGCTGAGGTTTTCCTGCCTAATCCCGTAGCCTGTATCCTCAATACTTACCACATAATGGTCTTTTTTCTCGGCCACATCCACGGTCATGCTACCGCCATTTTCCATGGCTTGAATAGCATTCATAAAAATATTGAGGAAAGCCCTGTAAAGGAGTTGTGGGTCAGCCCTGAGTTTTAAAGACCGGCCGTCTAAATTATCATATACAGAAATGTTTTCCTTATCAAGTTCGGGTCTGAGGAACTGGAGATTTTTGTTGATAATTTCTTCAAGGTAGCATTCCTGGGAATTGGGTTCCTGGGGACGGGCAAAATCCAGGAATTCCGTGACAATATTGTTTAATCTGCTTGATTCCTCTGTGATAACGCTCGAAAGTTTTTTTTGTACGTCAGTAGAATCAGGCATTCCGCCCAATAGTTCCGCTGTACTTCGAATGATCCCCAGGGGATTCCTGATCTCATGGGAAACCCCGGCAACCATTTGACCCAGGGCGGCCAGGCGCTCAGCGTGGTTCAATTGAGACTCAAGCTCCCTTTGCTCTTTAGCCCTCTCCTCTATGATCATTTCAGCATTGTGGACGATCAGGAGAAGCGCCACGAATATTAGGCCCATGATGAGTATAGAAAGTCCGAATATAAAATACTGAAATTTGACCAGTGACTTATATTCCTTTGTCAGATCCTGGATCAATTCAAAAACGCCTCCAACATATCCCTTATCACCCGTGTAGGGGTCCACATCTCTGAAGGGGATATATGTCCTGAGTTTCTTCTCACCCCCTATCCAGTCTATACCAAGCCCCCAAAGATAATCTCCCCCGGATATTAGCCCTGAGGAATGATTACCTTTGACTGCCTTTTTATACCCTGAAGTCTCTTTTACTTTCTTGCCTATCAGCCTGGGATCAGTGCTGTATGCGATCACGGCTTCATCGGTTTCATAGATGTTGACCAGGTCTATATTGAAACTGTGGATCGTGTTTCTTACGATCCTATCCATCCACTCAGATTGCTCTTTTTCCCTCAATCTGATGTAACCAAATCGTCTGGTGACAGGTATCACAAAATTTTGAAAAACCTGGTGGTTTAGATTCTCGCCGAGAAGTAAGGCATAATTTTCATAACTCTTCATCAGAATATCCTTGGCCTGCTGGGAAATGACCATTGAGAAGGGAAAACTGAATATAATAAGGACAAAAAAGCTTGCATAGGCAAAAAATTTTACGAGCCTAAATTGCCTTCCCTCTGATTTTGTGTTGTCTTTAGGGGCTATCATTTTAGTCTTCAGTGATACAATTGGTGTTTTTTTGGCCACAAAATATTTTTTTATCTGGAACATATCACGAAAACCACAATGTTAAATTCGAATACCGTAACATCTCAATAAGCCTGGGCATTCCTACTGCTTCCCCCTTTTGAAAAGGGGGATTGAGGGGGATTTTTCTAACACAGGCCGTACTCTTATTGAGATGTTACCTAAATCCGAATACCCGCCTGCCATTGCCCTTTATGCGTAACTTTGAATGTTTATCCCTGTTTCACACCCTAATGCAGCTGAAATATCCTGAACAAAGAGGCATGGGCGGGCAGGTCGAAATTTGAAACAAAATCGAATAACCAAAATCCCAATTACCTAAGCAAAAAAGCCTTTGCCAAGGTGGTTTGACTAAATATTAAGTTCATCGCTTAAGAATATTACAGTATTGGAATTCCCTCACACAGTTGGACTCATTTATTATTGCTTATAAATGACTTTCGGAAGAATGAACAGATCGTATTCGTCTTCTACTTCAATACACTCTTTGTGGCAGGTCTCCAGAACCTCATCAATAGAAAGATCCTTCGGAATACTTATTTCAAACGTAAAATCTTCATACTCATAATTAGAAACCGGCTTTACCTTTATCCCTGAGTATATATGATGAAGACTATCCACAAATTTTGTGACTGCTTCTGCTAAGGTCTTTTCAATCTGTATGGTTTCGGGCATTTCCAATACCACCTGCTTTGAAATGATAAGGGTTTTGAATGATTATTACCACACAATTTGATATATGTTTGATATTAATCAGTATGTTTATGCTCTTGTTCGCGACGTTCTAAGTCTTCTGTAATTCCACCATGAACAATTCCATTCCCTTTTTAAAAATAGTATTTGTAAGTGTCTCTCGTTTTTCCCTTATTATGCTCCTTTCGCATATTAAAATTCTTACCGAGCGCTTATCCTTTTATATTTTGAGGTCTTCAGCGTAGGCATATGAAATAATCTGACCATCATAGGTTTCCTTGTACCCTCTTTCTTTATGAGAAAAGTCTTTGATCTTCCGTGCACCAAAATCTTTAAAATACTCTTTAACCTCAATTAATGTTTTTATCTCGGAATTTGAAAAAATTTGAAAAAGGCGACAAGTCCGGCTTTATATCGGCGTGGTACATTTCGCCAGTGTATTCCCCATAATTAACCTCATCGACACTAATTGCCTTTTCCTCATTTTCCAGTGTTGCAAAATAGTACCCATATCTATCAGGCACAGGGCCAGGTTTAAGATGAACATACCTGACACCAGTGATCGAAGAAGCATTATTCCTATAATGTTTGAAGTCCGCATAAAACAAGAGCTTGCAAAGCTTTGTCTTTAGGACACCATCCACGCAAAAGAAAATAATGGCCTGGAAAAGCTTATTAACGTTCAGTTCCTTGAAACCACTTAAAATGTCAGGCCCATATTTACCGAAATGCTCCGAATAAATAGAAGGGAATGAATGTGTTTCTTCTACAGCATTTTCTAACAATCCAATAAGCCTATTTTTTTTCTCTTCGGCTAAAAAGTCACCTTGCAGTTCAACGAGACCCAGTAAATTACGCGGATCTTTTATCATTTGTAAAATAGTATTGTGAGTATCATCCTGAAGAGCGCCATTCTCATAACGGCTCAGTGTTATCTCTCCCCAACCTAAGAGTTTACATAATTCCTTTTGTGTTAGTCCATATCTCTGCCTTAGTGCCCGAATTTCTTTGGGTTGCATCATCCCATGACGGCGACGATATTCCTTGTATGCAAAAGCCAAAGGATCATGTTTTGATTCAGGGTCATCAAACTCATCACCACATTCCATGCACTTAAAGTATTCAACGGGAACATTGATCCTCTCACCCTTAACAGTAATCTCCTCGTCAGTTTTGATATGTTGAACATCGGTTATCTTTTCACAATTTGGGCAAATTTGCTTCATGGCATTCACCTCTCCCCTGCCACCTCCTTCCCATACACCCAAATGTCACCCGGCCTATCCTTATCTGGCTGAGGACCCTTGTAATAATCCGTCACTGACAGTCCGAGTATTTCGATTTTGCAAGCCTCCTTTGTTAATCCTAACTCAGTTAGGGACTTTTGTTGGTCAAGACGATTAACGACATACAGCCCCCCTTCTTGAACTAACTGTTTGAATTGCTTTAAAAAAAATGCCGCATTTAATTGGGAAAGTTCAACCAATTACCCCCTCCTAGCAGAATAAATTTTAAAAGCATTATATATCATATGATAAATATATCAAGGACGATTATCTTATGATAACAAACTTGCCGATTTTTAGGGACAAGCGAATTGTCCATTGATATGATTCACGAAAACAATGAATCAATAGAAGCCAATCGATATTCAAGGGAATTAGTGCGATCTGATTTTTTCTTTTTGGCAGGAAGCTGATTATTAACAAGAATAGGGGACAGGCGCTTTATTCTTCTGACATTTCATTTAGATATTTAATATCACCCCCTATTTTCTTTTCCTATTTTCCCATGTGGAGCATTAATTGTAAGACAAGAAACTACCTATAGGTCTCTTGCAAGGCGCAAGCCAAGATCGTCGCTACCTCCTTTCGGTTTTGGCCCCCCTCTATTACGGTGTGCTGATCGACAGATTCGGACTTTATGATGGAAGCTCCCGCCACGAATAACCTTGTATACACCAGCCTGCGGTCCCATTGGATCGATAACACCATTTGAAGGGTAATCCCCGTCCCAGTCCCGACACCACTCCCATGCGTTGCCGTGCATATCATAAAGCCCCCATTTGTTGGGATTCTTTTGGGCTACCTGATGAATATGAAGATCAGAATTCCCGCAGTTCCAACCCATATCGTCCAAATTTGGGTCATCGTAGTCAACGGCAATTGTACTGCGATGTTCACCTACGTCCGTTGGCCCATATACAGGTGCCGCTTCAATGTCGCCATTTGCAAAAGCCGTAGTGCTACCAGCACGGCATGCGTATTCCCACTCAGCTTCTGTCGGTAGTCGATATTTATTCACATTTTCCGATTCATTGAGTCTTTTGATAAACAAGGAACAAGCATCCCATGAAATATAAACCGCAGGATAGTCATCACCCTCTTTTACGGTCTCTGACTTTAATCCTCTATAGCCAAGCCATGGTCTCCTTCCCATCAGTTTGAACCATTGGCCTTGAGTCACTACTGTTGTGCTGATGTAAAAAGGTTTTGTTAGGGTTACCTTATGATATATCTCGTCATCATATCTACCGGGTTCATTTTCAGGACTACCCATCATAAAGCTGCCAGGAGGTAAGAGAACAAATCTCACCCCTATTGTATTTATAAACGATGAAAAAAAAGGTGATGGCTTAGTTGTCATAAATGGAGAACCCTATTTCCTCTGTGATGGATGTAATGCCATTGATACGTTTCTCGCCATATTTGCGGATAGCCTCAATCGTTTCTAAGAAAGAAAACCTATGGGAGAGCTCGCTTTTTTGATTTTTTCTAAGCCAAAGATTTCCTATTGTTTTCTCATGATAGCGTCATGAAGCACACTAATTCCAGGTCTTCCGGAGTAAATGATTTTTTTTCAGGTTCTTTTTCCTCTTCAACCCCTTTGTTCGACTCAAATTGCTTTGAAAAAACCTTTAGTGACTCCTGCAACTCAAAATAGTCCTTTTCCTTATTGAAAAGGTCACGTACCGTCTTTAGATCTTTTATGAAGGCCGTACTCATCGGAACATTAAGTGTTTTAATAATGTCGTAAGCAGCGGCCTTGTCCACTTTCCGAACGCCCACCCCTTCTCGCAATATAGCAATCAGGTCTGATTGAACTTTATCTAACTTTTTTGGTGCCATCATCGCAGCCCTTTTGGCTTTGGTATCCTCTGAGATAGCCTCCTTAACCTTTTCTTTGATTTCATAGATATCAATATCCGCTTCAATCCTCGGTGTATCAGGTTTGCAATAGATCCTTCTAAAAATATCCAACCTGTTATCAAGGATACGGTTGTAACCCACATCATAAAAGCGCCAGAAATGATTATCCTCCGCTTTGTAGTAGAAAAAGACTCCAGAACCCACATCTCTTCTGCCTTTCCCACTGTGTATACCAAACGGAATGCTTTCGATTTGGGAGGCTGAATAAGACTTCAAAAACTGTGATAACTGCTGTTTCATTAGTTCATTGCCTGCAAGCTCACTGAATGCCTCCAACTCCTCAATAATTGAATGATCTTCTGCCGCTATGCGATCAAGGGTATTGAAAGTTTTTGGATCGGCAACTTCTCCCATCACGCTGCTGTCCAGGCCGATAGTTTCATTAATCTGAGTAAGTTTACGCTGAAGTTTCCTGACCAGGTTCAGCAACTTTTCAAGCCCTTTTTCCGGAAAGAAATTATAGATATCCAGAATATCGAACGGGGTTCCAAGCCGGTCAATGCGTCCCGCCCGCTGGATCATTCGGGTGGGATTCCAGTGGAGATCATAGTTGATCATTGTATCGGCATCCTGCAAGTTCTGCCCCTCACTTAGGACGTCAGTGCTTACAAGGATTTCGATCTCTTTTTCTGTGCCTGCCAGGTCATCCCGTAGGTTGGCACGTGGTGCAAATCTTTCAATTAAGGCCTGTCTTTGAGCTGTTGGTACATCGCTGTCGATGATACGGATACTACGATTGATAGCGGCCTTTATGTCTTCATTTTCTCGAAGGTATCTGTAAATATAGCGAGCTGTATCCTTGAAATAGGTAAAAATTAGGACTTTTTTGCCTGCAAGGTCTATAGTCAAAAGGGAGACAAGATGCTGTAGCTTATCGTCTTCATCCTCTTTAATAGGCTCTACTGCAGAGTGAACCCGGCCCAACAGTTCAACATCATTATCAATATCGGCCCTTATTCGCCCAATGTCATAATCACCTGTATTGATCTGAGGAAGGTCAGTGATGACAGCTTCCAGGGTTCCAGGTTCTTCCTCTTCAAAGGCCAATTTTTTCCGATATTCAGCACCATCAAGGAGCCTTCCCTTTTCTAATTGATCCAAAAATGCCCTTTGAAACCCGAGTTGCCGGTTGATACTGATTCGGAAAGCATGGGTGCTGCTTTCAAACCGCTTCAAGAACAGGGTCTTGATCAGTCCTATCAGGGCCTGATTCCGCATGTCATCTTCCTGGTCTTTCTTGGTCTTATCGATCTTGTACTGCTCAAGATTGTATGGGGTCAGATTAAGCAGGTTAATCAGATTGACGATGTCTTCATAGATGTTCTCATAGGTCGATTCGAGGTCGTAGCGAACCGTGTGAAGGGTCCTTTCCGGGAATTTTATTCGTTTTCCGTTGATAGTGGCCTCGGGATAATTTTCCTTCACATAATGCCGCGTCCTTCGAATGACTACCTCTTCCAATAAGTTGAACAGGTTGGTTAGCCCTTTTTCTGCCCTGACAAAATAGGTCTTAAGATTTCCGATTCCCGCTGCCCTAAAATGATAGTCATCTCCACGGGTAATCAAATTCATCTGATGATACAGGTCAAGGAGGGTGTTGTTGATGGGAGTAGCTGTCATAAGGACCAGCTTTTTACGGGGGCCTGCACCCAAAATACGTTCCAGATTTTTGTACCGCTCGATAATCGTATTGCGGAAATTATGGCTCTCGTCCACAAGCACCACTTCCACATCCTGAAAACGCTCAATTGGACAGTCCTTTTGTCCAAGTTCCTCCTGGGAATGGACATCGGCCTGGATGTTTGCATCGTACAATTCGGAGCGCCACATGTCCCGAAGCTGTGCCGGACATATTACCATGGCCCGTTTTCGCTGGTAATAGGCATAATGCTCCAGGATCTTTTTCCCCATATAGGTCTTACCCAGCCCCACCGAGTCACAGATCATAACGCCATCGTATTTATTAAGGATCTTTAATGCCTTGACATGTCCTTCTTCCTGGAACTCTGTTAGTTCCACCTTGGAACTCGTGAAAAGATCCACACCTTCTGTATCCAAGTCATCTCTAAAATACTCGTACAGGGACTTGATATAGACCCAATAGGGTTCCCATGGGTAGTCCCCATGCTTTGACTTTCTTAAAAGATCAATGAGCTTTTCCTTGTAATCTTCGGCCTGACCCCAGAAGCGCTCAAACCATTCGCGATAGGCTTTTGCGATGATAGTGCTCTTTTGAACTGCATTCAATTCCGAGTTCTTGGTAAGACCCGCCCTTGTAAAATTGCTGGAGCCAACAATAACAGTATCGTCAAAAATATATGCCTTGCCATGAAAAAAGGATTTCGTATTTCTTCTCTGAGGTCCATCTGAATAGCTGAATCGATATCTATGTCAATGAGCTGTGTCGGGCGACCAGTCTTAGTGGGAAGGCCGTGGGTTGCAGGCTCACGGCCTAAGAGCAGGCGAAATTTTGATATGCCGTTCAGCTTTTCACGTACCAGGGCATATCCCCCGATGTTAAAAAAACCGCTAGCAAAATCAGCGGGTTTCTGTGATTTAAGGAGCTCATTTAATACATCAAAAACCTGATACTCGGAATTGTCTATAATATCCGGGACTGTCATTTTCTACGCCTTTTATAGGAATTGTTTGACTTAATGGTTCAAGAATAGGACAAATGCCTTTCTATTACTTGAAATATTTCTTCAATGGCTTTTGCAACCCTCTCCAGCCAATCCTTTACATCATTTTCACTAAACCGAAAGTAATCTCCAT
>MVDB01000121.1 GCA_002050025.1 Desulfobacteraceae bacterium 4484_190.2 | reverse complement strand
AATATCTTCCATGCGCTCCCGGATATAGCTGTCCTTGACCTGCGCGAACAGGGAATGGATGTGTTTGACTGCCTTGTCCAAAGCCCATTCCGCGTTTATTTTGTTGCTTTCAATGGTCTTGATTGTGCGTTCAAAGACCATGCGATCCTTTAGCATCATTAGGTGGGATTTTAGTACGCCGCTGTGTTCCTTTAGTTCTTCCGGTATGTCGTCCAGGATGGCACTGATTTCAGCCTCGGCAGTACTTACCGCCTGGATAAACCTCTCCTGCTCACGTTCAATATCCTTTGCGGAAATACGACGCTTTACAGTCTTGGCCTTACCTGATTCAAGTATCTGTGCCGGGCCAATGGCTATGCCTGGTGAAGCTCCTGTACCCTTCAGATTAAACACAATATCCCTCTGTTCAGTCTATATTTCCAAAGCGGCCTGCCACAAGTTCTTTCAGTGCCTCAACCGCCTCCTCGGCATCATCGCCGTCGGCTCTCAAGGTCAGGACTGACCCCTGCGGACAGGCAATGGTAAGTATTTCAAGTATGCTCTTTCCGTCCACTGCCTCGTCATCCTTTACAAGATAGATATCCGAGTTGAATTCACCGGCAAGCTGGGCGAATCGGGATGCGGGTCTGGCATGCAGTCCGAGCCTGTTCTGTATGGTAATTTCAATTTCGCGGAACATTTTGATATTCTGATTAATGCTGCGGCAGCTAAAATCTTAAGCGCGTCGATGGTATCTTCGTTGTCAACCCCGGCTTTTCAGCTATCTTCCTCTCTTACAATCATAATGGATACGGTGCCGAGCCTGGCTGAGAGCCTTGCAGGAAGGTTCCATGAACGAAATGCCCTCATGCCGGAAAGCCTCTTGCCTCCAAGAACCAGAAGATCATAATCACCACCGGATATCTCGGCAATAATTTCGTCAAGCGGGTCACCATACCTCACCCTGAAGCTGTATGAAAGGCCCAGATGTGAGAGGCGCTGTACAATGTCAGATCTTATTGCCTCCTCGGCCTCCATCAGTTCTTTATCAACATGCTCAAGATATTCCTTCCTGCCCTGTGCGTATATTTCATTATAGAACTGCTTGAGATAGGCATCCTTTACGTGGAGAACAGTCAGGGGAATATTAAAAGACCTGACCATTTCAATGGCCCATTCCTCGGCCCTCAGGGAATGAGGCTTTCCGTCTGTGGCAAACAGTATTGAAGATGGATGATTCACTGCCTCAATATATCCTCGCAGCTCTGTCAATGCCCCCCTGTCACCATGAGCAGTTCGGTCCCTATGAGTATCACGGCTATCAGCCCCAGAACCATTTTTGTCGCTGCTGCGCCTGATCCCACGAGGAAGGCAACGCCACCGGCCTTTTTCATGTCGTCAATGCTGATGGAAAGCCCGATTCCGGCAAAACCAAGGGCAAAGAACCACTTGTAAACAGCGTTCATGGCCCAGAATGGCGTATGCGCCTCCTTTGGTCCTCCGAGAAACGGCAGATTAAGGCTGTTAAGCAGTACAAGTATAAAAAAACCGAGGATAAATACGGGGAATTTGCTCTTTATGGTGTTCCAGAGTCCGTGGTGTTCATGGGCCACGCTCTCCTTGAGATCATAGAACCACACCGTGTACATTACAATGAACGGAATCAGCATGATACGCGCGGCATTTATCAGAACAGCGGTATTCCTGGCATCCTCACCGTACCACTCAGCTGCAGCTATGAGCTGAGCCGTATTCAGAATGGCAAGCGCGGCCCACGCTCCAAACTGTGACTGGGAGACATCCAGCATCTGGCCAAGGTAGGGCATCACAAATAGCATGAGGGTACCGAACAGCAAAATGGTTCCTATGGCATAGGCCATATCCCGCGGCTTTGCCTTGACCACAGGGGAGGTGGCAATGATGGCCGACACCCCGCAGACACCGGTCCCTGCCCCCATTATGCCGCCAAGCCCGTCAGGCACGTTGAATTTTTTGCACAGATACATGACGGAAAGGGCAGTTCCAAATATGAAAACCGCGGTGAGCAGCAGTCCCGCGCCTCCTACCTTTGCGACGTCCGACCATATATAATGAACTCCCAGTATGATAATACCGGGTTTTATGAGCGGCCTTGCTATACCGATACCAGGTAGGAAAATTTTTGCCACTCCTATAGTGTTCCTGATTATTATTCCCCCTATTAGGAGCATTGCCACATACTTGAACTGCAAATCCTGGTAGAGCAGTGTTGCCCACTCCCATCTGTCTCCCACCTTTCCGCCCATTTTTGCAAGGTCTTTTCTGTACTTTTCAAGCCTAGCCTGAAGTGCCGCGATCTCTGCCGGATCAGAGCCCGCAGCAGAGAGTTCGGCAATTTTTTCTTCAACCCTTGGAATCTCAAAAGAGGCCTCGTCAGCCTTTTGATATTTGGCAAGTACATGGTGAATATTCATTACAACAAAGGCAAATAGCATGCACAGAAGCAGTCCCGGTATGTACTTCTGCCAGTCATCAGCAACCATTGATCGAATCAAAGACATGTTTTTCTCCTGATATCCGGATATCATCAAGACAGAGTCTGCGGTACAGGCAGGTAGCGCAGAATATTCAGTCAGTGCCTGGAACGCTTAACAGCAATATTTTGTGTAGGATTATTTAGAAAATAAAAAGGGTTTTTTTGAAAAAGGTATAGATTGCGTCAGGATTTATTGAACATAAAAGTAGAATTACTCCGGAGATGATTATGGCCCAGATATCCTCGCGTTTTTCAGATGAAAGTACCCGTTTCGAAGTATCTTGCAGTACCTTTTCGGTGCTTTCATTTTTTTTTATATCCTGTTCAGTCATAAGACCTCCCTGAAATCTGATAGTGCAAGTGGACAGATTTTTCCTTGTGTATGGAAATATTGTGAACTGATATGATGGTTTTGGCAAGTCTGTTTAATAAATGAAGTGATGGGTGATGTCAATTGCTACTGATGAATAAAGGGGAGTTGGTGGAGAAGGTGCTGGTTTGTGTCAATTGGTAACACAAACCCTGGAAATCCTTAAAATGAAAAAATCCCCCTGCAGAGATACTGTAGGGGGATAAGAAAATGTTTGTGCTAATCAGAGAGGAATTTCTTTCCTTAATATTTGTGGAGTATGCTTTATTTAGTCTCTGGGAGCCTTCAGGTTCATCTTTTTGCGTGTGAAACCTGCTATACCGATTAGACCAGTGCCAAACAGGATCATGGTGGCTGGTTCCGGGACAGGAGCTATACCGTCATTATTAGTACCTTCG
The DNA here is from genome assembly GCA_002050025.1 of Desulfobacteraceae bacterium 4484_190.2. Classification (GTDB taxonomy): domain Bacteria; phylum Desulfobacterota; class DSM-4660; order Desulfatiglandales; family Desulfatiglandaceae; genus 4484-190-2. The sequence goes on along the minus strand of MVDB01000121.1, from coordinate 2,898 downwards.
CCACACCATGGGGTAGCGGAGATGCTGTAAATCGCCTTATTGTAAGCGAGAACATCCCATTCGATAACCAGATATTTAAAATACGAAGTGGATATTTGGGGTTGTTGAGCTTTAAAACCATCTATGTCACCTTTAAAAAACATGGTGGCACTGAAGTTGTCATCATTCAAATCGTTCGATAATATATAAAATTCATTGTCGTTGGTATTACCATTCCCACTTCCTGCTAATGCAAAATCTATAATATCTCCACCTGTCAAAGTATCAAATACAAAATTAGTAATATCAAGCCAGTCGCTATTGTTTACAGAGTATTTTAAGTAATAATCATCCCGAGCATTACAGAGAGCAAGTAATACCGTTGCATTATTATCATTATTTCCATCAACAGCAATAATTTTTGTTCCGTGATTGATTGTCAATGCTATCGCGTTGGCAGTGCAACATATTGATATTATGAAAAATAATGCCATATTTTTGTGGTATATTTTCAGCATTCATGCCTCCTATAGTTGTTGTTTTTTATTAAAGTTTGTTCGAATATTTCAATAATATTTATTGTTTGATTAATGTATTTTTTGTCCTTTTTAAGTTGTTTAATTCAAAGATTTTTTTATTGCATCCGATTCCATATTTGAAATATGTATTGCTCAAGGTATTAAATAGAATAAATAAAAATTGGGCTAATTTTGTATGTGCCCGTTGAAAAGCAATAACAGTGCCACAGGATATATGGGTAAAATTGCCGTCTGTTTGGGTGCAATTCCCCATTTTTTTTGAATACAGAAGATAGAGAGAAAAAAAATCAATATATGATTTAGGTAATTTTTTTTACTTAATCGATTAATGCTCATAATTAAGAATGCAGCCGATGGCTTGTATTGAGAGCTTAATAGAGGAAAAATTGTGAGAACTATTTGATTTTTTTGAATACTCTGCTATAAAATTAAAAAAATAACAGTTTGTGTGTATCTACATTTGTTATTGATAGCTACTTTTTTGATCTGTCATGAGGGTAGGGAAATAGTTTTGAACGAAGTAGCATGGGCTGACGGGGGACAAAATGATATCTTATGAAGCAGGCGGCAGGGGTGCCGTCATGTGTTTCAGGCGTGTCTTTGCGTGTGCCTTGATCCTCCTGCTGACCGGTTGTTCAGCCAGTCGTCAGGCTTCCTGGCACTGGGATGAGGAGGCCAATAAGAAGTACTGTGTCAGGCAGCCTGATACGTCTGACAGGAGGCTTGCAGGCAGGACTTCATGCAGGAAACCTTTTTACTTCCTCGATGATGTGAAATATCTGGATCAGGACATTTCGCATCCCCTCAAGAACGCAAAAATCGTTGTCAACAAGACCAAACGCAAGCTTTATCTACTTTCCGGCAACAGGGTGGTAAGGATTTACCCTATAAGTCTGGGGTTTGATCCTGTTAACGACAAGGTAAAACAGGGAGACGGCCGGACACCCGAGGGTAAATTTTATGTGTGCAGCAAGAATCCCAAGAGCAGATTTCACCTTTCCCTAGGCATAAGTTATCCTTCTCTTGATGATGCGGAGCGTGGCCTGAAACAGGGACTTATTACAAAGAAAGAGTATGACCAGATTGTGTGGGCCATAAAAAGCGGCAAACGTCCTCCTTGGTCAACAAAGCTTGGCGGAGCCATATGCATTCATGGCGGGGGTGTTGCCTGGAACTGGACTCAGGGATGTATCGCACTGAATAATCAGGATATAGAGGAACTGTTCAAGATTGTTCCTACTGGTACCCCTGTGATAATTGAAAAACTTGGAACCAGGACAGCAGAGCTTGAACAGGACAGTTTCCGCAGGCAGGTGGACAATCGCATGAACTGAGGAGAATGTATCCTTCGGTTCATGTTGCCATGGCACACAATTTCTGATTCCGTATTTTGTAATTTAATAACTTAACTTTCGGAATTGTATAACTACTTAAAAAATTTTGAATTAGCCATGGACCCACATGGACTAACATGGACAGATACTTTTATTCATGCCCGACAGGGCATGAATAAAATTCCAGATCAAGGGGCAGCTACTGGGCTGCCTTGGATGTTTATCGGGCCTAATTATGGCCGATAAACTGTCTGTGTGGGTCCATGTGGGTCCATGGCTAAAAAATCTGCGGGACTGAAATTTGATTGACATAGCTGCATCAAAACAATATTATTTTGTTTGCAATTTCTTTCTTGCTCAGCACATCTTTATGCTTAAGCCGGCTCATGGAGGGAAGTCCGGTCTTTTTACTGTTTTTTGAGCAGGGAAGGCCCTTTTCTCTCCAAATAGTGTTTTGGTTTTGTCTCTTAAGGGTGGGGTTGAGTCCATTTTTTGCTGTGTAACTAAATTAATCCTGTGACGTGTCTATTGCCTGTAAAGGGGGCGGCGCTTTCCGCTATTAAAGAAGTGCCGGTTAGTCAGGGGTGACACGAATCAGGAGAACAAGGGAATTGAGGAGGTTTTATGATGAAGTTTAAGAGTGTTGTGAGGTTCGGGCTGCCGCTGTTTATCATGATGGTATCCCTTCTTGTGGTCTCATGTGCCAACAACGGAAAGTCAGCCAAATCAGAAGGTTCTGAAGCGGGTGCTGTAGAGCAGCAGGCCCCGGCGTCAGAGCAGAGTGCGGCCGCAGAGCAGCAGGAGGTTCCGGGTTCCGCCGGTGCCGAACTCTACACGGGGCAGCCGCAGTCCATCAAACCCATCCAGTGCGGTTCATGCCACCGCGGTGAGTATACCAGGCTGCAGAACAGCAACAGCAAGCACAGGTTTGACTGTCTCAAGTGTCACACCCAGCTCCACGCCTATATCCCCACAAAGAACAATTACAAGGAAATAATGCCCAAATGTTCCAGGTGTCACGGCCTGAAACATGGTGAGGCATTCCC
>MVDB01000120.1 GCA_002050025.1 Desulfobacteraceae bacterium 4484_190.2 | reverse complement strand
CAGATACGTTTGCCGGCACCGGAACCCGCTACCTCTCCGATGATGGCCGGCAGGCCCTCCACGATCTTTTCGTCCGCTCCTTCGGTCCTGCGGAGCAAAAATAGGGAATAGGGTCAGACCTTGACGAGCTGTTGTCCAAAAAATGAAAAAAGCCCAATTCTAAAACAGATCGCCTTCTGTGAGAGAGAATATGGACGAATGGTGTGATCAACAAGATTTTATTCCTGATGGAGATCGAATTTATCGTTGCTCGAAATGTGGCAAGAGACTTCATCCCCGCAAAATATTCGGAAGCGATGGTGAGCTTGATGGGTGGAGATTGCCACCCCACAAGAAGAAGGGGCACAAGATTAGGGCAAAAAAGGACCGTCAGCGCAAAATACGAACATAGGAGGGTGTCAAACCCAATGGGCCAGGAACCGAATAAGATCATTTATTCTATGATCCAGGTAAGCAAGCACTATGACAAAAAACCGGTCTTAAAGGATATCTCAATTTCCTTCTTTTATGGCGCAAAAATAGGCGTTCTGGGTCTCAACGGCTCAGGAAAGAGCACACTCCTGCGAATTTTCGCAGGCATTGACACGGAATTCAATGGAAAGACCAGCATTTCACCCGGTCTTACAGTCGGCCTTCTCGATCAGGAGCCGGAGCTGGACAACATGAAAACGGTTCGGGATATTGTAGAAGAGGGACTGCATGAAACCGTTGCCTTGGTAAATGAATTCAACCGTATCAACGAATTGTTTACCAATCCCATGTCCGAGGATGAAATGAACAGGTTGATCGAGCGACAGGGAGAGGTCCAGGAAAAAATTGATGCCCTGGAGGCATGGGATCTTGATTCACGGCTTGAGATGGCAATGGATGCCCTTCGCTGCCCCCCTGGGAAAACACCGGTGAATGTGCTTTCAGGGGGGGAGAGACGGCGTGTGGCACTGTGCAGGCTTCTACTTCAGAAACCGGATATCCTTCTTCTTGACGAACCGACCAATCATCTCGATACAGAGTCTGTTGCATGGCTGGAGCAGCACCTCCAACGCTATGCGGGCACCGTGATTGCGGTAACCCATGACCGATATTTCCTCGATAATGTGGCGGGCTGGATCCTGGAACTTGACCGGGGTGAGGGCATCCCATGGAAAGGAAATTACTCTTCCTGGTTGGAACAGAAACACAAGCGGTTGCAAATTGAGGGGAAGGGAGAAAGCAAGCGCCAGAAAACCCTTGAGAGGGAACTGGAGTGGATCAGGATGTCTCCCAAGGGAAGGCATGCAAAGTCAAAGGCGCGGATCAGCGCCTATGAGTCCCTGTTGAGTCAGGATAACGAAAAACGGGAAAAAGACCTGGAAATCTACATTCCGCCCGGTCCACGACTTGGAGAAGTGGTCATAGAAGCCGCGAATGTCAGCAAGGCGTACGGCGACCGTCTCTTGATAGAGGGCCTCGACTTCTCTATTCCTTCCGGCGCCATCGTGGGAGTCATCGGGCCCAATGGTGCGGGGAAAACCACTCTTTTTCGGACCATAACAGGGAAGGAGCAAGCCACCTCCGGGGAATTCAGGATAGGCGAAACCGTGCAGTTGGCTTACGTCGACCAGAGTCGCGACGCCCTTTCCCCTGATAAGACCGTATGGGAAGTCATTTCGGACGGGCAGGACACTATATCGCTCGGCAACAGGCAGGTGAATTCCCGTGCCTATGCCGCAAGGTTCAATTTCTCAGGGACCGATCAGCAAAAAAAGGTGGGGAACATTTCTGGAGGGGAGAGGAACCGCGTGCATCTCGCCCGGATATTGAAGGAAGGTGCCAATGTCCTTCTACTGGACGAGCCGACCAATGACCTCGATGTGAATACATTGCGGGCGCTGGAAGAGGCCATAGAAAATTTCGGGGGCAGTGCCATTATCATCAGCCACGACCGCTGGTTTCTCGACAGGATCGCGACCCACATCTTGGCTTTTGAGGGGGACAGCAAAGTTATCTGGTTTGATGGGAATTACACGGAGTACGAAGCGGATAAAAAGAAAAGACTCGGTGAAGCCGCCGCACAGCCCCACCGAATCAAGTACCGGAAACTTACCCGAAGGATCTTGGCAGAGTAGCTCCCACGGCACCATCCCAATATATGACGAAGTCAGGCCGTTTCCCAACCAAACGGGAAGAATTCAGAAAGGATTTCTCCTTGTCGGAAAAGCAGTCACTTCTTTTAATCTACCAACATGCTAATTGTAAATTATTTATTTTTCTTTTCTCGCTTTGCCTGTTTTTTCTCTTTAGCAGTTTTCTGGGGCTTTTTCTTATCGACTTTTTTAGCATCCCTTGATTTTGACATATGATTTACCTCCGGCAAATTTACATAAAAACAATTAATTACGCTGTTATAAGTTTACTATATGCACCTGAAAATGCAACTATTGAGATGAGTGAGATGAGGGCTGGACCAACGCAACCAAGTGAAATATTTATATTATAGGTAAAAACACCCTTATTTTGGGAGGGCTTGGGGAGGATTCCATCATGCATCATAAGACCGTTCACGACACACCCATGGGGAAGACCGTGATGCGCTGGCTGGCTCTGGTCGTTTTTCGATTTACGGGCTGGAAACCGGCTGGGAAAAGGCCGTACATCTCTAAATACGTCATCATAGCGGCACCGCACACCTCCAATTGGGACTTTTTTTACACCATCTGCCTGGCGTTCATTCTTGAAATCAAACCTTTTATCATGATGAAGGCCGCCTGGTTCCGTTGGCCGATGGGCCCTTTTCTCAGATGGTTGGGAGCCATTCCCGTCGATCGCTCCAAATCAACCGATGTTGTGGCACAGTCGATACAGGCCTTTCGTGTACATCCACGAATGGTCCTGGTGGTTCCTCCTTCTGGAACCCGCAGGAAAGTCATGTATTGGAAAACCGGCTTTTACCATATCGCCAAGGGCGCGAATGTCCCCATCGTGATGGGTTATCTCGATTACCGACGCAAGGTTGGGGGTATCGGACCGGTCGTTCACCCAACCGGAAATATGGAAGCGGATATGAAAATCATTCAGGGATTTTATGCCGACATCGCAGGTAAATATCCCAAAAAGGCGCGCAGCTTTTCTGCGCCGGCGGGATAATTGAATATTGAAAGGACTGGAAGGGTACAGTGAATTTATCCACTTCCAAATAGTTCCAGTTCTTCGTAAATAAAATTATCCCAGTTTATGACGGTAATGTTATTCTGCAACTGTCGTCTGTTTTGCCTCACACCCAAGACAAACGCGGGTACAGATGGATTATCGTCTACAAAACTCTTCAATCCTGCAAGTTTTTCATTGACAATGTTTTGAGATGATTTGATTTCCAGGGCACAGATTATTCGATTACCAGTAGTTAGCAGAACGTCCACTTCAGCCCCGTGGTTAGTACGCCAATAATAAAGCTGATAATCCAATCTTTTATAATAAATGGAAGCCATAAGCTGGCAGATCACAAACTGTTCAAAACGGCGCCCGAATATTTTTGGATTCAGTTGATCCGTCAATGTATGGGCAAGTGCATTAGTTACTCCGGTATCAAAAAAATAGTAGCGGGGGTGAGAAACCAGCCTCCTTCGTTCACTTTTGGTCCAAGCGGGAAGTTTGAAGGCCAGGAATGTATCTTCGAGAATCTGGTAGTATTCTTTAACCGTTTTTATCGACACTGAACATTCCCTTGCAATATTATTGAAATTAACGGTTTCACCGTCATTTGCCGCAGCAATATCCAGAAGATGCGCAAAGGGTCCGATGTTGCGGACCAACCCCTCGGCTGCAATTTCTTCTTTTAGATAGGTTTCAGTATAAGACCTTAAAAATTCTTGTGAGTCTTCTTCACGAGATGCCCATAATACAGGAAGAGTTCCTATTTTAAGGGCCTTATCAAGATCGAATTGGCCCTTGAGTTCAGTGAAAGTTAAAGGAAACAGGTGGTAAGTATATGCCCTGCCAGCGAGAAGATTCGCGCCTCCTCTGCGCAATTTGCGAGCACTGGAACCTGTCAGGATGAACCTGATTCCTTTGGATTCAATCAGTTCATGAACTTCATCTAACAGGGCGGGAATCTTCTGGATTTCATCAATTACGCACAATGGATTGTCATATCGTTTTAGGTGGGCCAGTATTTCTTCGCGTACCCTTCCAGGATTTTTGGCGTAGTTTAAGAAATTCCTTTGGGGCAGCAGATCGATGTAAAGGTCTTTGCGGCTGATCAAAGATTTGACAAAGGTGCTTTTGCCTGTCTGACGTGGGCCAAAGAGAAAGTAGCTTTTTGATTTAACGGGATTTATCTCTCTTTTAAACATAGCTCCAAAAATGTACGGTAAATTTGGAGTGATGTCAAGGTGAAATTTGACTGTATAATTTCCTTATCAAAATCCGGAATGCTGGTGAGTATTATGTTTGTGTTGAACTGTGCAGAAGAAACATGCTTGCCTTGATAACGGATGTATAAGGAAGAAATGAAGATTAGCGTTGGAGGGTGAAGAAAAGTCTATCATGTGAATGAATTTCCGGCTATTTTTTTAGTTTGTGGCAAAATAGTCTTGGCTATTTTTCAATATTATGAATAATGGTCAGCATTGTGAATGGGAAAGGGAGAGTGGAAAGGAATTGTATGAAAAGAGGAAACATCAATGAATAATCTTATGAATACGGATAGGTCCACTTTAAGTCTTGATGCTGTTTTTAGCCCCAAATCTGTGGCAGTCATTGGTGCTTCTTCAACGTTTGGGAAATGGGGGCAGTTTATCCTCAGCAATATTATGGCAGGAGGTTTTAAGGGAAAGCTTTTCCCTGTCAATCCAAAAGAGAGGGTTATGTATGGTCTACCTGTCTACGCGCATATCACGGATGTGCCGGAGCCCGTAGATCTGGCTCTTATTACTACCCCGGCAAAGACCGTCCCGGGGATTCTGGAGGAGTGCGGTGCAAAAGGCGTTAAAGGTGTTGTGCTAATCACCTCCGGCTTCAGCGAAACCGATGAAGTGGGCAAAAACCTTGAAAGACATATTGCAGATATCTGCCGGAAGGAGAACTTGACGCTTGTTGGGCCCAATACCATGGGCATTATCTGCCCGTATGCCGGTCTTTTCGCAACCGGGGTCCATACGAGGCCCAGAAGGGGATCAGTGGCCTTTATCTCCCAATCGGGAAATTTAGGAAACCAGCTTATCCACTGGGCGGAGCAGCAGGGGATTGGTGTTTCTCTGTTTGTGGGGTCAGGAAATGAGGCCGTGCTTTCCTGCACCGATTATCTGGAATACCTGGAGAGCGATCCCCACACCAGCATTATTCTTCTGTATCTGGAGAGTGTGGGTGACGGGAAAGTTTTTCTCGATGTGACAAGGCGAATAAACCGAAAGAAGCCTATTGTTGTTTTAAAGGGCGGGAGAACTGAAGCAGGACGTACGGCTGCGGCCTCACACACCGGAGCCATGAGCGGAGAGGATTCCGTCTTCAGGGGTGCATGCCGCCAGTCAGGGGTTCTGGATGTGGCGGTTCCCTCGGAATTGCTTGATCTGTCTGCTGGGTTTTCCTCGCTGCCGTTGCCTAAGGGAAATCGGGTCGGCATTGTTACCCTTGGTGGGGGCTGGGGAGTGGTGACTGCTGATGAATGCAACAAGAGAGGTCTGGCGGTACCGGATATCCCGGAGAGCATTATTGAGACTATCGGCAAATATCTTCCACCATTCTGGAGCAAAGGAAACCCTGTGGACTTGGTGGGGACCCGTGATCTCGACGTTCCCCTTGTTGCCGTAGAAGAGCTCCTTAAATGGGATGGAATTGACGCGGTGATAGGCCTGGGTATCGTTGGTCGACGCGAATTGGTACGTCTGTTGATCAAGTCCACCCGCGAGGTTGATAATACTGCGACTCCTCAGTTCTTAGACCAAATGGAGACCCTCAGTCATAACTATGAGGAGAACTATATTGCCAGGATAGTGGGATTAATGGAGGCTTACGGAAAGCCGGTAATTGGTGTGTCCATGGCCAGAACGGATAAAGGGACAGTCCGTCCAGTAGATGGTAAGCGATACAGCGGAGTTTTTTATGAATCACCAGAGGATGCGGTCAATGTCCTGGCCAGGATGACTGGTAAAAAATGCGACTCCGTCGCTCGAAGATGCCGCTTGCAGTGCGGTGAGGTTAAATCCCGCTTTTAGCGGGAAACTGTGACCCTGACAACCTGAGTAATTTTTTTTCCCTCAGCATATTGAGCTTATAATAGACATGGCCTAAGCTCATGAGTTCCTCATGCGTACCCTGCTCCACTATTCGGCCGTGGTGCATTACCAGGATACGATCCGCATTTCTAATGGTGGAGAGCCTGTGGGCTACTACCAGGGTGGTTCTTCTTTCAGCCATCTGTGAAATAGCCTTTTGGATGAGACGTTCTGTTTCCGGATCGACATTTGAAGTGGCCTCATCAAGGATGAGTACTCGAGGATTGGCTGCCAGGGCCCTTGCAAAGGACAAAAGCTGCCGCTCCCCGGCTGAAAGGGTGTATCCCCCTTCACCGATATCCTCCTGAAAGCCACTGGGGAGTCTCTCAATAAAGGAAAGCGCATTGGCCTCCCTTGCTGCTGATTCAAGTGATTTTATATCTATATCTTTACGGCCTAAAGATATATTTTCACCCAGGTTTCCTGAAAAAATAAAGACATCCTGCATGACAAGGCTGATATTCTTTCGGAGTTCATTTTTTGACCATTTTCTGAGATCTACACCATCAAGAAACACTGTCCCCTCATCCGGATCATAGAATCGTTCGGCCAGGTTCACTAATGTGGTCTTGCCTGACCCTGTGGCCCCTACAATAGCAACCGTTTCCCCAGGCTTTACCTCAAAAGATATATCGTGGAGTACTGGATTGGCCTTCTCATAGGCAAACGATATATGGTTGAAAGTAAGGTGCCCTTTAACTTTTGGCGGGGCTACGGGATGTTCAGGGTCCGGGATCTCTTCTTTGGAATCCATAAACTCAAAAATACGTTCGGTTGAGGCCATGGCCGACTGCATGATATTGTACTTTTCAGATATGTCCCGGATTGGCTTGAAGAACATCTGGATATAACCGATAAATGCAACCAGGGACCCCAGGGAAAGCTGGTCCGAAATAACTTTTCCGCCGCCATACCAGATAATCAGGGCAACGGCAAATGAAGAGAATAGTTCCATGACCGGCATAAAGAC
>MVDB01000119.1 GCA_002050025.1 Desulfobacteraceae bacterium 4484_190.2 | reverse complement strand
AAGTCTCTGCACCTTGTACTCATCAATATAGCCATATCTCCATGCATCTGAAGCGCCTCATATGCGCAACGGACCGCCATTTCAGCAGAGAACCACTTGGCCATGGCTATCAGGGCATGGCCAATCTTTCCATCGCACATAGAAGAGGCATAGTTCAGGTCTCCGCCCTTCGCTTTTCCTCGCTGCGTATTTCCCGCCGCAAGAGCTTGCCAACTTTGGATTTGGGCAGCATATCCCTGAATTCTATGTACTGGGGAATTTTGTAGGATACCAGCTTTTCCCTGCACCACTTAATGAGCTCATACCCGGTTATCCCCTTGACATCCTCTTTTAAGACCACAAATGCCTTTATCCTTTCCCCAACTTTTGGATCGGGTAGGCCCACAACACATGCACCGATAACCGCCGTATGCTCCTGGAGGACAGACTCTATCTCGGAAGAAGAGACACGATATCCCTTGTGCTTTATGGTATCCACGGTCCGGTCAATAAAATACATGTGTCCCGCCTCATCCATGGAGACAACGTCTGCTGTTCTGTAATACTGGACGCCGTCCATTTTCACAAAGGCCTCGGCCGTCTCCTCGGGCTTGTTCCAATATTCCTTTACCATTCTTTTGGAATGGACAAGAAGTTCACCAGGCTTATTCAAAGGAACAGGTGTGAGGGTCTTTGGGTCGACGATCTTGATCTTCTTGCTGGGAACAATCTTGCCAATACTTTTTGGCGGGCTATCCTCGTCCGTGGGACACATGGAAACGCCCCCACATGTCTCGGTCGCGCCATAACCTTGATAAATTGGTTTATGAAATTTCTTTCGCCATCGCTCACTGATTTCCACTGGCAGGACATCCCCGCCATTAAAGCAATACTCAAGTGAACTCAGATCATAGAGGTCGATTCTATCATGCTCAAGGATCATTCTATAGAGAGTGGGAACCCCGATCAACGTCTTAGCCTTGAACCGTTGAACAGAATCAAAAATAGCATCTAAGTTAACCTTGGGCATCAAAACGATTGATCCACCCACCAATAGGACGCTCAAGGCCGTAGTTTGTCCCAGGATATGAAAGAGAGGCACAGAACCGATAACAATATTCTCAGATCCAGGAAAAAGAGGATCGCATATGGTGATCTGTTCAAGCGCTGATTCCAGGTACAGGCCATGTGAAATGGGGACGCCTTTGGGGAACTTGGTTGTGCCGCCGGTATAAAGGATCTCCGCTGTGTCGGTCTCGTCCTTTTTTATGGGAGGAAGTTGGGAATGCCGATTAGGTGCATATACCATTTTCTTAAAAGAAAGGGTGGTCTTGTCCTTTGAAATTTTTCCTTTCGGCACCTTGTCGAAGGCCCAGCCAAACAGCCTTTTCCACCATGGCAAGAGATCCGATAGTTTTGTTACAATGGCCTTTTTTAGTCCTGTTTCCGTGAATGCCTGTTTGATATACCCATAGTTTGCATCGGAACAGATGACATATTTTGCTCCACTGTCGTTTGCAATGTACTGGAGATCATGGGCCGTATAGATCGGCGTGATGGGAACGGCCTCAGCCCCTGCCCTCTGAATACCCAGCCAGGCAATAATCCACTGGACGCTATTGGGGATATACATGATCACCCTGTCCCCTTCCTGAACACCTTCATCCCTTAAGGAGTACGCAAAATTATCAGCAAGTCTAAGTGTTCTGTTGTAACTGAAGTGTGTGCCCAGATAGACAATGGCGGTATTGTTGCCAAATTTTATCGCTGCTGCGGAAAAGGCGTTGTATATGTTATTAAAAGAGTTCATGTGTACTATACTGGTATACAATCTTTAAAGACTTTAAAGATGTCCTATCACTCCTGCTGAGAGAAACTGGATAACCCCTAAAAATGCCAAGGTATATCCAAGTTTCGAGTTTCCCCGCTTTCCTTTAGCTAAAGACGGGATCTCCGCTACGCTCCGACAATTTTCAGTTGTACTATACCCCAAAATACGCCGCTTTTATCTCCGGATTATCCATGAGCTCCTGGCCTGTCCCGGTTAGCATCAACATCCCATTTTCAAGAACATAGCCATAATCTATCATGGGTAAAACTGGTCGGGCGAACTGTTCACTCAAAAGGACAGTAATACCAGAATTATTCCTGAGGCCTTTGACCGCTTCAACTAACAAATTCTGCATCATGGGACTGAGACCCAAAAGGGGTTCATCCAGCAACAGCAGTGTTGGCCTTGCAACCAGGGCCATGCCGACAGCCAGCATTTGCTGTTCGCCGCCGCTCAAAAAACCCGCTTTTTTGGATTTTAAGTCAATGAGTGCAGGAAACAGATTAAAAACATAATCAATCATTTCCCGAACGCGGGATGCTTTTTTCAGGTAGCCGGCAATCTTGAGATTTTCAAGCACGTCGCTTTCAGGGAAAATAGGGTGCCTCTCACGACACAGAACGATTCCTTTTTTTACTCTGTCATTCGGCTTGGTCTCTGTGATATCTTCTCCATTGAAAACCACCTTCCCATAGACGGTAATCCTTTCGCCGCCTCTTCGTTTTTCCTTGATTCGCATGTCAATAATAAGGCCTGAAAGGGTGTTCATCAGTGTTGTTTTACCGGCGCTGTTTGAACCGACGATCCCGACAATCTGACCTTCCTTCACTTCCATGCTGAAGTCATTGAGGGCTAAGGCATTTTCAAAAAAGACCATCAGATTGCTAACATTAAGCATACAAAAACCTCATAATTCCAGAACTCCGACCTCACTCTGTCTCACTTCCCAGGTAGGCGTTTTTAACAGCTTTGTCCTCCATAACCTCTTTTCCCGATCCTTCTGCGATCTTTTTGCCATAATTCAAGACCATAACCCGGTCTGCAATGCGAAACAGTTCTTTTAGGCGGTGCTCGATCATGATGATTGCCTTTCCCTGAAACCTGAGTTTTTCAATAATTGGTACAATGCTTGCCACTTCTGCAAGACTCAAGCCTGAAAAAAGCTCATCTAAGATGACCAGGTCGGGCCTCAGGGCCATACTTTTGGCAAGCTCAAGCCTTTTCAGGTAGCCCTGTGGGAGTGAACCGGCAACCTTGTAGGATACATGGGCATCCCGTTCAAATCCCACTTCTTCTAAGAGGTCAAGGGCCACTGCGTCCCGGTCCCCATATTTGCCACCCGCCAATTTCTTTACCCTTGGGGAGTAAAGCGGAACAATCAAGTTCTTGAAGGCAGGCAGTTGGTAAAAAGGCCTGACCATCTGAAAAGTCCTGGCAATACCTAAGCTCACGATCTTATAAGGAGCCCATCCTGTAATATTTTTGCCCCTGTATTCTATTCTTCCCGAATTGGGTTTTACAAAGCCGGTTACAAGATTTACCAGGGTGGTTTTCCCCGAGCCGTTAGGGCCTATGATGCCTAACAGTTCACCTTCTTTGAGTTCAAAACTCACGGAGGCTACGGCCAGAACGCCGCCAAAGGATTTACTGACACCTGAGGTCTTAAGCAATGGGATTAAATCATTCATTCAATTTCTACCCATCTTTCAAACTGATGATACTTCCTCTGCATATAAGGGAAGATGCCCTCCGGCAATGCTACTATAAAAACAACCAAGAAAAGCCCGTAAAAAACTATCCTGAGTGCACCGAGGGCACGAAGGACCTCTGACAAAGGGACCAGGATAAAGGCCCCGATCATAGGCCCGGCAAAGGTCCCCATTCCCCCCACTACTGCCGATGCTACTGGCAAAAGTGAGTAATCAAGGGCAAAGCCCGGCATACCTGCAAACATATCTACATGAGTCCCGAACGCACCTGCAAAAGAGCCCACCGAGGCCCCTAGAAAAAGGATCTGTGTCTTGTACCAGTAAATATTAATCCCGGCACTCATCACGGACCGGTCGTTATCGTTAATGCCTCTTATGACCAGGCCATAGTCAGAATCGATAATTCTTCGGAATCCAAAAAGTGCGATTAAAAGCGCAATCTGAATGATATAAAAAGACGTTACCGGGTTGGGAAAAGGGGTAAGACCTGTGAGCCCCTCTGTTCCACCAAGTATACGGGTGGCTTCCACAAGTCTCATAAGCATGAGAGGAAGGACCAGGGTTACCATGGCAAAATAGATTCCCCGTAATCTTAGCACAGGAAGAAGCATGACTGTGCACAGGACCCCGCCCACAAGCGTTGCAACCGGTATTGTGAACAGTGGAGACCAGCCCCAGTAGTAGTTCAGGGCGCCTGCTACATATGAGCCAATGCCGTAAAAAAGGGACTGGCCCAATGAAACCAGCCCTGCTGAAATGAGCAGGTCCCAGCTGATGGCAAGGAGCGCATAGACCGCCGTTGAAATGAAGACTTCTTTCCAGTAGGGACTCAAAAAAGGAGCGACACCGAGAAGGCCCACTACCGGGATGGCCCTCGGCACAAGCAGATAAAACATTTCGCGGTATGAAGACAGGGCAAAGATATCTTCGGAGCGTGCCTTTATACCGCGGTCTATTCTTTCCTTGCGTCTTTTCATGAAATCAAAAAATGAAAGTTTCTTAAATTCTCTCTTCAAGCTCCTTTTGATGACTGAAGAGTCCCGAGGGTTTAACGACAAGTACCACTGCAATGGCTATCAGGCTGACAAGCATCATCCAGTGTGGTTCCAGGTAATTGGCCGTAAAGGTCTGTGCATACCCGATCAATACACTGGCAACCAGGATACCGACCGTGCTTCCCAGCCCACCCACAATACAGACAGCCAGGGCATTGATTAAAACTTCATAGCCCCCTTCCACGGCAATTGTTCCCAGGGGAAGTATGACAATCGCTGCGATGGCCGCAAGACCTGCCCCAAAGGCCATTGAAAGCGCACCTATACGATCGGAATCAATGCCAAAGGTAAGCGCTGTCCTCTCATCCTGGGCAATGGCACGAAAGGCAAGTCCGATTTTGGTGTGATGCGTAAATAGATAAAGCCATAGCGTCAACCCAACAGCAATGAGGACAATGATTAGCCTTTGATAGTCTATATAGACATCTCCTATGGCTACACTACCGTCAAAAAAAACCGGTAAATTATAGCGGAACCCGACAAAATCAAAATATCGAAATAGCTCCATTATGGCGAGTCCGAGTCCAAAGGTAGCCATGACTTCGGAAAGGGCAAGTCCCTTCACCCTGATAATAATCAGGTAATACATTGCAAGACCGACGCAGGAGGCGCACAGGATGGAGATGAGTACGGAGAGCAGATATGGAAGTCCAAGGGAATTCAGAAGAATCCAGGTCAGAAAACCGGAAAAAATATAGATGGCTCCATATGCGAAATTTGCCACCCCGCTGATACCGAATGTCAGGTTAAAACCCAGGGCAACGAGGGCCAAGATACAGCTATTAATGAAACCGTAAACAAGGGTGCCGAGAAGCATTGAAAATTCCTATGAGAATCAATTTAGGCACTTTGCCATAGATTTACTTTGCCGATTTTAGCCCTTCAGGAAGCTGAATCTTCCCTTCAGCAACCGATTCAGGGTAAACGATGACTCTTTTCCCGGGGGCACGCCATTGAATCATGCATCCCATGGCCGTTTCATTTGGGTCTTCACCGTATATAACCTGATGTCCGTCATTGAACCGGATACGGCCCATGGCTCCCATGCGATCTGTTTTTTCCAGCTCAGACACAACCTTATCTCCTTGAATGGCCCCGGCTCTTTCTATGGCCTCTTTAAGAACATACACCATTTCATATCCAGGGGCCGGAGAATGACCGGCTTCAATGGGCTTTCCGTATTTCTTCTCGTAGTTATTATAGAATTCCACAGACTTGGGTACCTTGGGAACCGGGATATTGCCAATCTCAAAGATGACGTTAAGCGCTCCATCAATTTTTTTATCAAAAGACTTCCACGCTGCAGGTCCTGCCAGAGGTGAGATAAAACCAGCCACCAATGCAGGGATCCTCATGGACTTCCATTGTTTGACCAGGATACCGCTCTGGGGCATATCAAAGATGGGAAGGATTACTTGCGCCTTTTTGGCCTTAGCCTTCATCAGGCCTGAAGAAAAATCAGATGCTCCGGTTGGATAGGCCTGCCGACCCAATACTTCCCAGCCCATCTTGTCAAATACGAGCTTGATCATTAGATCCCCTGTCGCCCTGGCCCAGGCTACATCCTGGTTCATGATAAATACTTTGTTGAACCCGAATTGTTTGTTCAGATAAGCCATGGTTCCACCAAGGTACTTGATCNNGCCGCTCTTCACCTTTTTCTCCATTCCAGGCGACATGGCAGTTCCGAGAATCATGGGGATCTTGTATTGACCGACCACATCCATGCAGGCAAGGGCACATTCGGACCTGAAAGAGCCAAAAATAATAAAATTAGCCTTGTCCTCCAAAATTAGCTTTTTATGGGCCCTGATAACATCTGCGACCGGGACCCCTGGTTCTGCTCCTCTGGAATCTATGGCTACAACCTTGAAAGGACGCTTGACCCCGCCAACATCGACTCCGCCTTTAGCATTAATCTCTTCAACGGCCATGTTCACGCAGGCAAGGCCTTCCTTACCCTCAAGAAACCCAAGGGAGGTCGGCACCCCGAGGATAACCGGTTCAGTCGCACAAACATAATGGCCTGGATTTCCCCAAAGAAAAACTACGGACAACAAAACACCAATAACCCATACTCTCTTTTTCATCATCATCCCTCCTTTGCTTTGGGCGGCTCCTTATATTCCAAAGGAGTTACCCGGGAAAAAGGTTAAAAATGGTTTCCTCAACCTACACTAATACTTTCCAAGTACACGCTGCGCAATAATGATTTTTTCTATCTCCTTGGTTCCCTCATATATTTCAAGCACCTTTGCCGCCCTGTAAAAACGCTCGATGTCATGATCATTCATATAGCCGTAACCACCGTGGAGCTGAAGTGCCTCATCAACTACTTCAACAGCCATCCGGGCCGCAAACCATTTTGCCATGGCCACGGTTTTGGTATCAATCTTGTCATTGTCCACCATCCAGCAGGCCTTGTGTGTAAGGGTGCGGGCAAGTTCTATCATGGTGGACATCTCAGCCACTTTTAATTGGGTTATCTGAAAGGACGCAATTTTCTTTCCGAACTGCTCCCGGCTCTTGACGTGTTCTATGGCCATATCAAGGGCACCCTGGGCTAAACCGACACCGTGGGCAGCCACATAGGCTCGGGATCGGTCAAAAAACTGCATCAACTGGTAAAAACCCTGCCCTCTCACTCCTATCAGGTTTTCTTTCGGTACCCTGACATCGGAGAAAAAGATATTAGCCGTATCAGAGGCCCTCAGGCCCATCTTTCCGTCTATCTTGTCCGATTCGTACCCCGGCCTGTCTGTTTCAACTACCAGGATGCTGTGCCTCCGAGATCTGGAGGCCTCTTCTGGCTCTGTCAGGCAAAATACTAGGAAGAAATCAGCCACGCTGCCGTTTCCTATCATGACCTTATTGCCATTGATCACATATTCATCCCCTTCCAGGACGGCGGTTGTGGCGGCGGCGGCGGTGTCGCTTCCCGCATCCGGCTCTGTGATTGCAAACCCCATGATGGCCTTTCCCTGGGTCAAGGAGGGTAAATACTTTCTTTTTTGGTCTTGGGTGCCGAACAGAAGAAATTCCTCAGCCCCAAAACTAACCGAGCTGAGTTCCTGGCTAATGCCGGGATCCACCTTCCAGAATTCTTCCAGAATCAGGGCATGCTCCAAGAAACCCAGCCCTGCACCGCCGTAGTTTTCATCAATTCGAGAATAGGAGAAAAGAGTGTTGTATGTCAAGGGGAGTCGAAATTTTGGAGCAATTCTCATTATGGCTTCCACCTGGTAGGGCCGAAGGCTTCTTGACTTGGGAAGCTCTTTTCAGTAATGTCATAAACATGGAAGAGGAAATAAAGGCTCTCAGAAATGCCCTGAAAAAGGCGAATCAGGTGGCGGTGTTGATCGGCGCCGGAATTTCGGCGGAAAGTGGGCCCCTACTTCTATAGGAGATGAGGACATCGGGAAAGCAGGAGAGATTGTTCCAAAACTTGTGGAGACCTGGGGATGAAGACTTCAGGAATTATTACCTTGACTACCGATTTTGGCCTCAGGGACCCTTATGTAGGGGTTATGAAGGGGGTGATCCTTTCCATCAATCCAGAGACCCGGGTAATCGATATCAGCCACCAGTTAAAGGCGGGATTCATCTACCAGGCCTCAATATTGCTTCAGGAAGCCTACCCCTTCTTTCCGGAAGGGACTGTCCACGTGGCAGTTGTTGACCCGGGAGTGGGGGGCGACAGGCGACCGATACTTATCAAAACACAAAGCCATCTTTTCGTGGGTCCGGACAATGGCATCTTCTGGCCTGTCATCAGGTCCCATCAACACACAGAAATTATCCATCTCACTGAAAGCAGGTACTTTCTCCCTAATGTGAGCCGTACCTTTCACGGACGAGATGTCTTTGCGCCTGTGGCAGCCCACCTTTCCCGGGGGGTGGATCCGTTGGAGATGGGGAGGATCATAAATGATCCCGTGCCGTTTGATTTCCCGGCACCGCAACGAAGAGGGGATATGCTTTTAGGGCAGGTGATGCGCGTGGACCGCTTTGGAAATCTCATTACCAATATTCAACGAAAACAATTTGAGCGATTTTTAGGGTCGGGGCGCCCGGCTATAAAGGTTGGCAAGCTGGCTGTTGAGGGCTTGTCAAAAACGTATGGTGAAGCCCTGGCCGGAGAGGCATTGGCCCTGATAGGTAGCTCCGATCGTCTTGAAATAGCGGTCAATTTGGGGAGGGCCTGTGATGTTACAGGCATAAATTCAGAAGATATTATCGGGATGGAGATTGAAGTGAGCAGGGGCTATTAGGAGTCAGGTTCGCTCTTTGCCAATGATTCGAGGTACTCGTCCCATTCAATGGGCAAAAGGTATTTTTTTTTACTATTGCATTCCTTGCAGGCAGGGACTATATTTCCCTTTTTGCTTTTCCCGCCCCGGCTTAAAGGAACCACGTGGTCCATGGTCAATTGTTCGCGTCCTACATGGCGACGGCAGTAATGACAAACCCCTCTCTGGATCTTATTGTTCCACCAGTGTGTTCGTCTCAGGCTTCGGGCCTTGTCTTTTTCCCGCCTTACCCCATTTTCGCTGACTGTTTCCATCTCAAAGGGCAGATTTGATAGGCGGTTTAACGTACTCATTGATTTCCTTCCCGGGGTTTAAAACCAAATCATAGCAAATCTCGCGGGAAAAGTCACGTATGATATCATTATTTTTTTCTTTAACTGATGCAGACTCGCCGTACTTCAGGGAGATCAGTTATACCCTGGAGGACTTTCAACGTACCATCCTGCTTCAGTGTTGTCATACCCTCCTCTATGGCCTGTCCAAAAATTTCCTCTGTTGGCGCCCGGCCTTTGATCATCTTCTTTATTTCTGCAGTGCCCTCCATCAATTCATGGATACCAAGCCTGCCCTTATAACCTGTTCCAGAACATATATCACACCCGGCGGCCTGATAGAGGGTTAGGTCGGGTGAATATTTTATCCCAGTGGCCCCAAAATGATCTTTGCCGTAAAAATCTACAATCTCCTCGAATTCCTCCTCTGATGGGTGATATTCCTTACGGCATTTTGTACACAGTCTCCTCACAAGCCTCTGGGCGAGAACACCGAGAAGTGCATCGGCAAAATTAAGGGGATTGAGCCCCATGTCCAACAATCGCGTTATGGTCTCTGGCGCACTGTTGGTATGCAGGGTTGACAAAACCAGATGGCCCGTGAGAGATGCCTCAACACCGATAGAGGCTGTCTCCTCATCACGCATCTCACCGATCATTATCACATCCGGGTCTGCCCTCAAAAAGGCACGCATGATCCTGGCGAAGTTGAGCCCGATACGGGGCTTTGCTTCCACCTGTCTCAGACCCGCCTGGGTTATCTCCACAGGGTCTTCTGCTGTCCATATTTTTATGCCGGGTTTGTTGATATGGCCGAGTGCCGCATGGAGTGTAGTGGTCTTGCCTGAACCGGTCGGTCCCACCACCGGTATGAGACCGTAGGGTTTTGCAATAATTTTTTTCATAATTTTCAGATTTCTATCACTCAACGCCATATCATCCAGCTTCATTGCGCCGGCCGAGGCCAAGATCCTTAACACGGCATCCTCAAAACCTCCTGCAGTGGGAAGCGTGGCAACTCGAAGCTCAAATGGACGTATGCCTTTACGCTTGAATTTGATTTTTCCGTCCTGGGGGAGGCGTCTTTCAGCAATGTCAAGATGCGCCATGATCTTGACCCTCGAAAGGACTCCCCTTGCCATGGCATTGGGGATAGTTATGTAATTCTGGCACACACCGTCAATACGAAAACGTATGCCTGTGGACTTTGTCACTGGCGAAGGCTCGATGTGTATATCAGAAGCATTTTTTCGATATGCAGTGATCAGAACCTGGTCCACCAGTTTCACCACCTTGCCAGAGCTCTCGTCGAGACCATCATCGGCCTCTTCCACTTCCTCCTCTTCTTCAAAGGAGATATCCGGCATCAGATCGAAATCCTCGAACGTATCTTCGCCGGGACCGGTTTCATCGCCTCTTTTGTTATCAAAGAAAAGTTTAATGAATGCCTCAATATCCTCTCTGATGGAAACGGAAAAATGGATCTTTTTTGACTTAACCAGGGCCCTGATGTGGTCGGTCCTGCTGAGATCCCTGGGGTCATCAATAAGGATTTCAACACCGTCCTTTCCCCAACTCATGGGGACCCATATCTGGTGCATGAGGAAGGGTTTCTTTAAACTGCTTATGAGCTCTACCGGTGCGGGAACTTCAGGGTCATAATTTCTGAATTTGCAACCATAGTAAAGTGAAAGGGATTTGCCCAGCTCATCTTTATCGATTTTGAAAAGTTCAAGCAGGACAAATTCCACACTTTTTTTCCTTTTTCTCGACTGGGCAAGGGCCTGTTGAAGCTGATCCGTTGTCACCATGCCTTTGTTGAGGAGGTATTCATATTTAGAACCGGAAGCTAGGCTGGATACTATCGAATCCAGTCGTTTTTTAATCTCGATATCTTTCGGGTTAATTTCTGCGGCAGACTTATAAAGGTCAAGGGCTATATCCTTGTGATTCCGCTTCTCCATTTCCATGCCCAGACCCACTTTGATCTGGGCCACTGCCTTATTATCAAGTTTGTGCTCAGTGAGTATGTTTTCAACTTTTTCGACAACTTTTGAAGGGGAATGAATTCTAAGGAGGCATCCCCCAATTTCTGGGATGATTTTTTCCGGGGGGTAATCCATGCCAAATAGTTTCTCATACTCAGAAATAGCCTCTGCATAAAGGCCCAGCTCTTTAAAGGCAGAGGCGCTATCAAGAATAGCCGGGGCACTTGTGTCGCTGGTGAGGGTCTTTTTAAAATTGGAAATGTCTGTGGCGGAAAGATTTCGGGCGTCAATCTCATCTTGTTCGGAAATCTCTTTCTTAAGTAAACTAATCTTGCCCCTGATTTCCTCCCTGGCAGTGGAGTTCTGTTCCGGAATGTCTGAGAGGGCCTGCTCATAAACGCCGAGGGACTCCGTAAGCAGCCCCATTGAATAGTAAACCTCTGCCTCTTTTATTTTGGAATCTATGTCTATTTCCATGTTAGCCTGTGCATTGGTCATTTTTTGATCACCTCGGCCGGAATTTGTTATCTACATTGCGCATAGCTCAATTAGGAACGGTTATCTCAGGGGGGCTATTTTCTCTTGAAAATACTCTTTCCCCTTTTGGATATTTTTATCCGCTTTAGAGCGGGTAACACCATATCGCAGTTGAGTCTCACCATTGCAGTGGGAACAAAAATTCCCATTAATATAATTAGATAACCAATCTCTGTTTTTCTGATATAGAATTTGCTCTTTTCAAAAACCAGGTCCGTCTCCCTGACACCATTTAGGGAGCGGATAAAAAGTTCCCACCAGTCTTTATTTTCGGGTTCTTCAGGCAGTGGAGACAAAAACACCTTATAAATCAGTTCTCCCTTAAAGGAAAACAGCATTATCCCGTCAATATCCTCCATATTCAGTATGTCATTAAATAGCTTCTTCATTTTTCGACTCTTAAACTGGCTGTTTGACAACAGTTGTACCCTAATTGAGCGATGCTCAATTAGGTGGTATTGGGTATCAAGACAGGATCAATAGGACACCGGCTTACTTGCTCAAGATAGTAATAATTCTGTCCCGTGGGCATTTGGAGTTAACCAAAAGTACGGAGGTTTTGTATCCTGGTACCAGGATGACATCGTTCGGCTCGCTCCTATCAAGATAGACAAGTTTCAGCTTTCCGGCGCCAAAGAATGCCCCCATCCTTGATATTTGCGCCATAAAACCGTCCCATGAATTGTCATGGTATATATCCTCCAATCCGCACCTTTCACCGACTTCCTCTTGCAGCCTGTTTTTAATACTAATTAAGGGGTCCGGCGTTTCGGATTCTAATTCATCAGACAGTTCCTCAATTTCCTCTATCTTTTCCTCAACAACTTCCTGCTCTTCTGTCTCGCCGGCCTCATCCTTTAAGCGCATTGCCTCAAGGAGAATAGCATTAATATCCCGGTGGACCTTCTGCTCTTTCTGACGGCATTCATTCTGGATGGAAAGGTTGACCTCATCCCATGAGAAAATCTTATATGCCGCTGCCTCCCCTTTTAGCCCGGCAGTTCTGGCATCAAACAGTTCACCATCGCAGAAAAAGAGCACTCCCTGTTTGCCTGATGTTTTGTCAAGCAACCGGATGGTACAGGTCTTCTGTTCCATCTCTATCAGTTGTAAGAACATGCCTGATGAAACACTGTGTAAAGTCCCACCCTCCGATTCTTTTCTCAGAGTCGCCAATACTTTCTTGGCCAGATCGTCTATCATAAAAGGTTTTTCGACATACCCAACGGCGCCTCCTTCTTGGGCCAGGCTTTCCATTTCGGGTGTGCTGTACCCGGTCATGATGATTACCGGTATGTCCGGGTATTGCTCCATGATTTTAGATTTGCTCCATGATTTTAGATAGCAGGGCAAAGCCATCCATCCGTGGCATTCTCAGGTCAGTGATCACGAGTGAGATGGTCTCCTTCTCAAGCTTTTCTGTGGCGACTATACCATCACCTGCCATTAATACAGAAAAGGTCGCATTGTATTTCTCAAATCCTTCCTTTAAGGGAGAGCAACATCTCCTGATCGTCGTCAACAATCAGCACCTTTTTTATCATTTAATCTCCTCGCCAAACTCAACCCGTGAGGCTTTATCGATATCCACTATCTTTATTCCAGCAACATAATCCATAGCCCTATATTTTTTAATGCCTCCTATTTTCTTTACAATGGAATTTAATTTCTGGATTTGATCGTGCACCTTCATTATTTTTTGATGATTACGGTCATCAGGGTGCAAGTCTGATAACACTTCACTTAGTAAATTATTAATTATTGTAAGAGGCTGATTAAGACTGTGCGCTACCCCTCCAGCCATCTCCAGAACTCCTTTAAATTTTTCTTTGGTCGATCGCTCTTTATTGTCGATTTCTTCCGTTATATCTCGCATTAATCCGTCTAAGAACACCACTATACCGTCATCATCAAAAACTGCCCTGGCCGTTACAGCGCACCATATTGGAGTGCCATCATTTTTCTTGAAGGGTATATAGAGTTCTTCAACATATCCCTGATCCAAGACTGCCTTTATTAAGACACCCCTATCCTGTCTAACATGATATAGATTGACTTCCGGGTAACTGATCAAATCACCTGCAGAATCGAATCCGAAGATGCTGGCAAAGGCCTTATTTACAAAGATAATTCTGCCTTCCAACGTTGTTCGGTAAATCCCCACCGGAAAGCTATCGAGGAAGTCTAAATGCCATCTTGGCGATTTATCGATAGCAATGTGAGGGGTAGCGTCTGTCATCATTTGTCAACCTGAATATTGTCCGAAACTGCGACGGAAATGCCATAGGCTGGGGGCATAAGTAAGGCTCGCAAGGCCATGGGATGTATCAGTAATTGATACCAAACCCCTCGAGTTCTTTCGCATACTTTTGAGACCACGGGGCCAGCCTGTCCGCGAGCATTGGCAGAATCCCGAGTTCGCCTGCCAGGTCTTCCACAGACTCAATCAGTGCGTTTACCAGGGTTTCATTGCTGGCATCCCCTGAAAATGTGATTTTTCTATCCAAGTATCTAAATTCACCTGCAAAGGGATCAAGGAATACATATCTATCGGCTTTTTCGACGAATTTCTTCTTCAACAGGGTATTGAAGTCTGTCTTTATTTTCTTCTTGGAAGAGATCATCCTTTCGAATATGCCCAACAGTTCTTCAAGCGCTGTGAGGACATTGGATGAGGATCCTTCTCTGATTTCTATTGGCTCACCTGCATTTTTTCCCTTTGTCAAGGTAATCTCGCTGACATGAAAGACTCCACCCAATTTCTTTGTTTTCTCAATAAGTAGTTTCTGGCTTTCTTTTGATCCGTTCAATTCCCCTTTTCCCCGGGAGTAAGAACCGCCTATGATCTCTCCGTTGCTATAGAAGATGAGGCCACTCTCTTCTCCGTTGTTGATGGAAATATCGATATAGCCCGTGAGCTTTTCGGCTCCCATTTTTTTTATCAGCCCCTCAAGGTCGGTAAATTCCGTGCTTAGGTTCTTGTAGATTTTCTTTGCGCCACGTACATTGGCCCAGAAGTAAATTTTATCTGGATCAATCCCATATATATCTATGACAAAACTATTGTCACCTGCCGCGTCCATGAGACGTTTTACCGCTGTTTTGCCTCCGCATTCTCCGTTTTTATCCTGTAAAACTCCGTCCAGTATTTCTTCTTTATCAAAGAAAATTGCGCCTTCTTCTCCGGGACCTTTTAAATAGATAGCGCCTGAGCCCAGTTCTCCCTGATAGTGTTCAATCAATTTTCTTATGTCGAGATAATAGCTACTGTCCTGCATTCGGGAAATGGCTTCAGCCAAATCTCCGAGTTCATCTTTTGATTTGATCTTTATTTCAGCATCAAGTTCCCCAACACTGATTCGATCAGCCACGTCAGTCAGTGATTTAATTCTCCCTGTCAATTTAGTGCCGTAAATGGAAACAATTAAAATAATAAGAATAAGTGTGCCACCCATGATACCAGTGCCACCCATGATACCAAAGACAATGTTTCGCGTATTGGTAAGGTATTTCTTAGCGCGCGCTTCCATGTGTTTTACCGGTTGGGTAAATTCATCGAGATAGGTTGTGGATGCAACAACGTAGGGTGTCCCTTTAATGGGTGTACATACCATGAACTTGTCTCGCACGCGGCCATCCGCATCTTTCCAGGTATAATAACCTTTGGATTCTTTACCGGCTTTGACGCCAGTATAGACCTTCCAGAATCCAGGGAAGTTCCTACCTAGCGGTTTCTTTAATTTACTCATATCTATTCCAATTATTTTGGAATTGGCATGTGCCCATGTTCGCCAAATCCCATCTGCACCTGGTAGCTCATAAAGAGCAGTATAGCCTGACTTTCCCACCTTCTGGACAGCTGACTTTTTAAACTCCTGGTCATTGTTATAATTCTCTTTTTTCAACTTTGGATGACTCGCGAGGTATAGCTTACACTGTTTTGCTACTGCCCTTGCGTTTTGCTGTATGACATCTTCGGCTATCTGAGTGACCACCTTAGAACTCACATTTGTGATATCAGAGGCCAGTGTGTTTAACTGCCACAGATAGAGTACACCTGCAACGGCAATTAAAACGACAGGAATTAAGACGAAGAGTAAGGCCATTTTTGTCCTCAGCCCAAGCCCTTTTGGTTTTTGCCTGGGCTTTTGTGATTTTTCTATACTGGTAGGTTTTTTCTGCTCTGCAGGTTCTGCGGCCACTGGTCTTTCCTCTCCTTCCTGTGCAGGAATCTGGGTCGGTGAGGGAAGAGGTGGCTCAGGAGATGTCCCTTCCGGTTTTGACACCGTGATGACATTACTGCAAGATTTGCATTTGAACCTTGCCCCTTTTTCCGGAATCTTGGCAGGATCTATCCGGTACTTTTTGCCGCACTCTTCGCAAATAACTATCATGGCTAAACTCCTAACTTAAATTGAAAGTAAGTATATTTGTTAACGCCTTTAGGAGGACGTCCGAGAATGGCTATTTTCCCCAATCTCTGTGTTAGACTCAAATTATAATCCTCGAAATACTTTAATGTATTCCTGCGGTCATAATTTTCGCCTTACTTGATCTTGGAAAAATATCTCATTCTCAGACAGCCTCCTAGTATCCTTTTTCTTTGATTTTGTTCACCATATTCTGTTTGAACTGGGCCATTTTTTCTTCCCTCTGGATTTCTCTTGCAACAAAGTCAACCAGTTCTGCTGCACGGCTGCTTGGAAATTGGGTGCGTTGGTGTCCCA
>MVDB01000118.1 GCA_002050025.1 Desulfobacteraceae bacterium 4484_190.2 | reverse complement strand
TTCCCAAACTCTGCGTTATGCTCAAAAAATTATCCTCGAAATATCAACTATATGTCTGCGGTAATTTTTTGAGCAAGCCTTGATTTTGAAAAAAAATTGCTATTTTCGGACAGCCTCCTAGAAAACAATGCAGGGGAAAAATGTTTAATCTGTGGGATTAAGGCCTCGGCAATAAATAATTACGCCGGATTACTTACCAGGAGGCTCCCAGGGCCTTTAACTGTGAACCGTTGTTTGAATGTTTGTAACCGTTCACGGAACGTTGAAATCAGAAAAACGGGCATCCTTTAAACATGATTTACGCTTTGTAGATGTTGCTTTTCGTCTAATTCCCATTCTCCGGCGTAGAAACCCGTATGGCATGTATTCCCACGCCGGAGCGTGGGAACGGGAAACGTTCAAACTGTAAACTATTTTTTGAACTTATTGAAGGATGCCCGGGAAGCCATAAGTTGTTACCCTGAATATTGAGCTATTAACCTTCTACCTTCTACCTTTAAACCCGTGAACGGTTACGAATGTTTTTTCTCCCGTACCGTTTAAAATGATTTTGCGCCTGGTACATAAAAGTCCTTAAGGCCGCTTCACGCCCAGGTTGCAGGCTCTCATCATACGGGGTATCGAGATACGGAATCCCAACCTTGTTCATCAGGGGCTTTACAATGGCAGACGTGATTGTGCTCGGCATACAGGTAAAGGGATATACATTTACAACCCCATTAAAGCCATCCTGTATATATTTTAAGACACCCGGGATGCTCAGGCAGGCCTCAGTGCCTATATCAAAGGTCAAGAGGTCTTTTTGCGTAAGAATTTTTTCAAGGTTTGCCACCTTGTGATCTTCGGCAAGATCAATAACGGATGTTACCCGCTTGTATACCTGCTTTTGCCTGTATTCCTGATAAAAAAGGTCTCCCTTAAAACTGATCATCTTCTTTAGATATTTTTTTACCTGGCCGGGCCGGAGCTGACGCAGGTTCATTTTGAGACCGGTTACAGCGGCCCTTAAGTTGCCGTAGCTCGTATAATTTACCCATTCCGCTATAGATGCGTTTACTACCTCGGCCCCATAGCTTTCAAGTGTCCTGATTAAGTCCTGGTTTGCATGGACATGCGATCTCAGGTATATCTCTCCAACGATCCCGATTAAAGGTTTTGAGGGAATATCCGTGTCAATAATCGTTTTTCCCTGTTCAATGATCTCTTCTATTTTATCAATGATCATATCAAACTTCTTGACCGGGCCGAGTACCTCAAAGGCGCTTCCCATGATATGCATAGACTTTTCTATAAATCTATCCGTTGTGCCTGGTACTTTTTCATAAGGCCTGATTTTCCAGAGCAACCTGTCAAGTATATCCGCCACCACTACGGAGAAATATGATGCCTTCCTGAGATCCTTTACCTGCGCTCTTCCTATTATGCCGTCTAAGGAATAGCCGTCTTGCGTGGAAAGCGAGGCAATTTTCAGTTTATCCAGCCCATCAATAGAATCCAGCACTATTCGCTGATATTTGTTATACATGCCGAAGCGGCATGGCCCATCCGCTTCCGGCATAAAGTAAACATAATCTCCCGGATTGAAGCGGCCGCCGAGCTTTTCCTTTTCCTTTTTTATAAAATAGAGAATATCCCCTGTCGTGATCTGACAGGGATAGCATTCTTTACCGGAAGTGTATTCATTACCAAGTTCAAGTCCTTTGTAAGTATCCATGACACGCGCATTAATACCGAATCCCCTGAACGTGGCGGCCAGGAGATAACTCCCGATCCTGTTCATCTCGGGAATCAGGCATATCTTGTTTTTAAGATTAAATTTACCTACGGACTTGGTAAGAGATTGGAAATTAACTGTTTTATTTTGGACTATTTGTTTCATCAGGCCGTTCATTCCGAGATATTGATAGATATGTTAAGGGCTTGCGCAAAGATAACTTAACCTGAATCCGAGCGCCAATATGTAACGTTATTTTTGCGCTAACGCCAAGACCAACAAACAGGCCAGGATTATTAACATCCTGCAATTATTCTTTTTCTCAATTCAAAATTCAAAATTCGAAATTGTGTCTGAACGGGCTTTTCGTTCAAAGACTAACTCGCCAGTTTCAGGTTCGGTCTTATCTTTAATGTCATTTTTTGTAATATATTTTCTATTACGTTTTTGTATGCCTCGATCCTTGTCATTACACCTGCTACTGCGGTGTGCTCATCCAGTTCAAGGATCAAGCAGGCCTTGTCCGCCATAATATACTTATAAAAATGCTCAATAAAGGAATCAGCGCCACATCCGAAATTGGTCAAATGAAGACCAAAATAGTTTGGATAATCCTGTATATATTTTGCTGTCCTCAGGATCTGGGCGCCAAGTCCCCAGTACATGGAAGGAAAGTCGGAAAGATCTATAGCGGATACATCAATAAAATCCATTGGCAACCCGGTTATCCCAATCTTTCCAAGATTCTGGCCCAGTCGCAGGTTCAGCCTTTCATCATAAAGATTATATGGTCTCCCTGTAATAATTATTACCGGTTCATCGTGCCTTTGATTTTCAAGGATCTCCCTCCCTTTTTTATGGAGCTCATCGGCAAAACGCTCTTGTTTTTCCAGCGCGTAGTAGACGGCCTTTTTTATTTTTGCTTTGCTTACCCCAAGCCTTGATTTCATCTGCTTTGAGAGCTCGATTGCAAGGGCATCGGGGTCATATTTCAGGTGAATAACCGGACTTAATACGGAAGAACGGTCTATTCCAAGGGCTGCACAGACCATATAAGAATTGCTTTGGACCATTGGGCAGTAATAGCCTGTTTCCGAAGCTTCCGGCGTGGGCATAGTAATCATATTAGGGACAAAGAGATACGTTGTCTTTCCCGCCAGCTCTTTGATATGGCCATGGGAGACCTTCACAGGGTAACATGTCTCAACCAGTGTTGTCTCTGTCCCCACCTTTGATATACGCGTATTTGTGGGGGGCGTCAGCACCAGCCTGAATCCGAGCCTGTCGAAAAAGTGGGCCCACAGGATGCTGGTCTGGATACCGTATAAGGCTCGCTGCAAACCTACAGTAGGCCTTTTATCCGCTTCCATTAAAGGGGCGCTCCCCAGTTCTTCATAGAACCCCTCCATGTAGCTTTCCCATATCTTTTGCCTTAATTTAAAGAAGTTCTCCTTCTTTTTTCCCTTTGTTTTCGTCAGTTCATAGCGGCCGCACTCCCCACCCCATATACTACGACGCCCGTCAAAATCATAAATTTTCAACTTGCACTGATTGTGGCAGTCAGGGTCTGCCCGGCATATCTTTTCGGTATAATTCATCCGGTCATTTATAGCGGACGCAAGACCTCTGAAAGAAGTTTCCTTCTTGTTACTCCGGCACACTTTTTCATGGACACTGACAGCCGCGCCATAGGCCCCGAGGACCTCTCTGTGCTTAGGCACGATAAGACCTTTTCCGAGGACATCCTCAAACGCAGCTACTACTCCCTTGTTCAGGGAAGGCCCTCCGAGAAACATAACTTTTCGCCCAATCTTCCTTTTTCCCACCACACGGTTCAAGTAGTTATAAACAATGGCGTAGCATAGTCCGGCTATAAGGTCATTCTGCGGGACACCTTTCTGATGATAAGATACGAGGTCTGATTCCATAAACACCGTACATCTTTCCGCTAACCTGACCGGCGCTTTGGATGAAAGGGCAATCTCCTGAAATTCATTTACGATATTAATCCCGTACTTGTTGGAAAGCTCATGCAAAAAACTGCCTGTGCCGGCCGCGCAGACCTTATTCATATCAAAATCAAGAGGGTATGCGTTTGAGAGGCAGATATATTTTGAATCCTGGCCGCCTATCTCAAAGATGGTATCCACTTCCGGATCTATTTCCACAGCGCCTCTTGCATGTGCTGTTATTTCGTCAATTATCAGATCAACGTTAAGGAAATCACCTACAACGTTTCTCCCGGAACCTGTAGTAGCAACGCCGATGATGTCAATTTTTGTTCCAAAGCTGTCGCGGATAATTCGTAAAAGTCTCTGCGTGACTTCTATCGGTTTACCCTGCGTAGGTATATAGCTTTTGTGTATGAGCTCGCGTCCTTCATTAATAAGGGCATACTTGGTTGTTGTAGAACCGATATCAATCCCTAAGTATACACAGGTTTTTTTGCTCAGGGTCTTTATTTTGATGTCATTGGAATCTGAGAATTTCGTTTTTTTCAACTCCAGTCCCGGCGCTGTTTTTATCGATACCTCATTATCTGAAAGCCTGCTTTTCAGGGTCTCAAGATCAATCTTTTCTTTCCTGCCCAGCTCAAGCGCCTGCAAAGCGACTCCAAGGGCTCCGACTGATGTGCTGTAAGGCGGCACTATCAAGTCCGGAAAATAGTTCTTAAATGCCTTTACCTGCAGTTTATTCAAAGAAAGGCCTCCAACAAAGAATATCGGTTTTCCAAGCGTCCGGTTCGATACTATAGTGCTCATGTAATTTCTGGCGTTTCCAACATGCAGGCCGTGAATGATATCCTCGAGTCGTTCCCCTTTATTTTGAAGGTGTATCATGTCGGACTTGGTAAATACAGTACACCGACAGGCCACGTTAGCCGGTTTTTTACTTGTGAGACCTAATTTGATAAAATCCGTCAGTATCTTATCTATATGATTCTGGGACATGTTTACCTTACCGGCATAAATAGATGTAGCAAGTCTTTGGGCCTGCTGATCGAGAAATGAGCCAGTACCTGAAGCACACAGACCGTTGGTATTGAAAGATTCAAGTTCCCAGTCGTCATGTATTCCGATATCATCTGTCTGAAAATACCTGATCTGCAGGAGGGCGGTGTCCTGTCCGCCCATACAGATAATCGTTTTGACGTCCGGCTTTATATGGACACCGCCAACAGCCTGACTTATGGTCTCGAATTCGTAAAAGTTTCCCAGTACTTCGCTAAACTTTTTGCCGTGATTGCCGGTAAAGGAAATAGCCTGGATTTTCTCCTTTCCATATTCGTCATACAATCCCTGGACAAACGCTGTAACTCCATCTACAACCCTGCCGAAGTGGCGTTGGTAAGGGGACTCAGCAACTATCTGCTTTTTATCGTTAATAACAATACAATTAAGGCTGACCGATCCCGCGTCGATTCCAACGTAGTATCGATCTGAATTTCGGGAAGATTTTCGGTGTTTATTACTGATGAGCCTGTTTTTCATTTATTTATTAATCTCAATGTAATTTTTGACCCGCTATTGAAGACTGATTGCTTAAGTAGTGCCCATCCATAAATGGCTATTTTGCCCGATATCTGCGTTGCGCTAAAATTTTAATCCTCGAAATACTCAATGTATTCCTGTGGTTAAAATTTTAGAGCGCCTTGATCTCGAACAAACTATCTTATTTATGGATGGACACTAAGTAAAATATTTTACCCGAATATTCCTGTTTACGTATGTAACCTTTTATGAGGAGGCCTTTGATCATATCCTCAGCATCATCCATAGAGATATTTAAGGCCTTTGAAATATCAACAGAGCTTAACGGCCTTATCCGGATCATATCAAGAAGGATATTTATCAGGGAAACCTCTTTTATTTTCCGTCCTTCAAGAGGGACTTCAGCAACTATCTCCGTATTACCACCAAAAAATACTTTTATCTCTTCCATGGTTTTTCCGTCAAGAGATATCGCGGTTGCATCTGCCGGAGGGCGAACAACCGTGTTGAGTTGTATTTGGTCAGGAGAAATTTGCCGGGCCAGTGTCTTTAGTCCTTCCAGCTCTTTTTCCGTGTCATTAAACCCTGACAGGAGAACAATCTCAAGAAAGATTTTTCCCTTGTAATCATAACGCAGCTTCTTTAGTCCATCGACAATCATGGCAAGATGCAGGTCCGGATGCGGTCTGTGGATCTTCCTGAATGTATCTTCAAATGCGCTGCATAGAGTCGGCAATATAATATCCGTCTTAAGGACACGCTGCCTGATCTCTTTTTTGAAGAAAAGGGACCCGTTTGTCAAAAGGGCAAGCTTGATTTTGCTCATTCCCCTGATACAATCGATTACCTGATCGATTCCGGAATAGAGCGTAGGTTCACCTGAGCCTGCAAGCGTTATTGTATCAGGGACGCAATTATGCAATTTCTTCTCTACCGCTGACACCACTTCAGTTACAGGTACAAACAGGTCTGTTTTTATGGTTTTGAATGTGGTTCTGCCAACCTCACAATAAAGACAATCAAAAGAACAGGTCTTTAAC